>USDU01000071.1 GCA_900553635.1 uncultured Lachnospiraceae bacterium
ATGCATCCACCTCCGGGGTGTAGAACGGGCTCGGAGAGAAGGTTCCCATGCCGCCGGTGTTCAGTCCCTGGTCACCGTCCTTCGCGCGCTTATGATCCTGGGCAGAGGTCATGATCTTGATGGTCTTTCCGTCTACGAAGGATAACACGGAAACTTCACGTCCGGTCATAAATTCCTCGATAACGATCTCATCGCCTGCGGAGCCGAACTGCTTGTCCATCATCAGGGTCTTGACGCCTGCTTTTGCCTCTTCCAGATCCTTGCAGATCAGAACGCCCTTGCCCAGTGCCAGACCGTCTGCCTTTAACACGATCGGCATCTTTGCGGTTTCCAGATACGCCAGTGCCTTTTCCGGGTCGTTGAAGGTCTCATATGCTGCGGTCGGAATGCCGTATTTTTTCATCAGGTCCTTGGAAAATGCCTTGGATCCTTCCAGGATCGCCGCGTTGGCACGGGGTCCGAAGATACGAAGACCTTCCTTCTCAAAGACGTCCACGATGCCGCCTACCAGCGGATCATCCATGCCGACTACAGTTAAATCAATGGCGTTCTCTTTTGCGAAAGCCGCCAGCTTCTCAAATTCCATGGCTCCGATGGGCACGCACTCGGCGTACTCCTCGATACCGGCATTGCCCGGCGCGCAATATATTTTATCAGCTTTCGGGCTCTGGGCGATTTTCCAGCAAAGCGCATGCTCCCGTCCGCCTGAGCCAACGACTAAAATCTTCATAGGTTATGCCTCCTTATTGGCGAGCATATCAATGGCCTTCGGCAGCAGAATCCACTCCGCCTCCTCCATGACACGCCGCTGCAGAATCTCCGGTGTATCTCCTTCTTTTACCTCCACAGCCTTCTGTAAAAGGATTGGGCCTGTGTCGGTTCCCTCGTCTACGATATGTACGGTGGCTCCCGTCACCTTTACGCCCCGTTTTAAAGCCTCCTCATGCACCTTCAATCCATAAAAACCGGTGCCGCAGAAGGACGGAATCAGGGACGGATGGATGTTGATGATGCGTCCCTCGTACGCGTGAATGATTTCCTTCGGAATCACCACCAGGCAGCCTGCCAGAACAATAAGCTCAGCGCCGCAGTCCTTCAGGGCTTTTAAAAGCGCCGCGTTAAATGCTTCCGTGCTTCCGCATGCCTTTCTGGTAATGCAGACCGCTGGAACACCATGCTTTTTTGCCCTCTCCAGGGCGTAGGCGTTCGGATTATTGCTGATAACGGAGACGATCCTGGCATTACGGATTTTTCCTTCATCTATGGCGTCCAGAATGGCCTGCAGGTTCGTGCCGCCGCCGGATACCAGTACTGCTACCTTTAGCATAAGGTCACTCCTTTTTCGCCCGCAGCGATTTCACCCAGGATGTACGGAGTCTCGCCGGACTCACGGACTGCTGCTACGCACTTGTCCACGTCAGCCGGATCTACGGCCATCACCATACCGATACCCATGTTGAAGGTATTGTACATCATCTGCTCCTCAATGCGGCCATCCTCACGCAGCATGTGGAAGATCGCCGGAACCTCGTAGCTGTCCTTTTTGATCATGGCACGCACGCCCTCCGGCAGCATACGCGGTACGTTCTCGTAGAAACCGCCGCCTGTGATGTGGCTGCAGCCCTTGATGGTCACACCGGCCTCTTTCACGGTGCGCAGAGCCTTCACATAGATCTTGGTCGGCTCGATGAGGGCCTCGCCCAGGGTTCTGCCCAGGCTCTCAAAGTAAGTATTCAGGTACTCTTCCTTCATGGTAAATACCTTTCTTACCAGAGAGAAGCCGTTGCTGTGTACGCCGGAGGAAGCCATACCCACCAGTACGTCGCCCGGTTTGATGGATGCGCCTGTGATCAGATCCTTCTGATCTACCACGCCTACCGCGAAGCCGGCCAGGTCATACTCGTCTACCGGATAGAAGCCCGGCATCTCAGCGGTCTCGCCGCCGATGAGCGCTGCATTAGACTGACGGCAGCCCTCTGCCACGCCGCTTACGATGGTAGCGATTTTCTCCGGGATATTCTTTCCGCATGCGATATAGTCCAGGAAGAACAGCGGTTCTCCGCCTGCGCAGGCGATATCGTTGACACACATAGCTACGCAGTCGATGCCGACGGTATCATGCTTGTTCATAAGAAATGCCAGCTTCAGCTTGGTTCCCACGCCGTCAGTGCCGGACACCAGCGTCGGCTGCTCCATATTTTTGAATGCTTCCATGGAAAATGCGCCGGAGAAGCCGCCGATACCGGTCAGCACTTCGGGACGCATGGTCCGCTTGATATGCTCCTTCATCAGTTCTACAGACTTGTAACCTGCTTCAATATCTACGCCTGCGTTCTTGTAATCCATTTTTCATTTCCTCCTAGTATGAGCACTTGGCGAGGTGTTTTCGAGCCTAGTGCGAATCTACACCTGGACACTTAATGAATGCAAGCGGCAAGCGCCGCTTGAATTTAGTGACCATGGTGTTTCCTACAGTTTTTAATAATTCTTGTATCCTACCTCTTTCAGCCGCGCGTCCTTCTTCTCTACCTGATTTTTCAGATCCTCGGAATAAGCTTTCAGTCTCGCCAGCAGCTCCGGATCAGAGGTTGCCAGAATCTTCGCAGCCAGCAGGCCTGCGTTCACGCCGCCGTTGATAGCCACCGTCGCTACCGGGATGCCGGAAGGCATCTGTACGATGGAGTACAGGGAATCTCTGCCGCCCAGGGATGTGGTGTGCATGGGAATACCGATGACCGGCATTGGGAAAATTGCCGCGCACATGCCCGGAAGATGGGCTGCCATACCCGCGCCCGCGATGATCACCTTGAAGCCCTTCTCCTCCGCGCTCTTCGCATACTCAAAAAATACATCCGGCTCCCGGTGCGCGGAGATGATCGTCATCTCAAACTCCACTCCAAGCTGCTCCAGCACATCCGCTGCCTTCTTCATGATCGGCATATCGGAATCGCTGCCCATCACAATACCTACCTTAGCCATAACTGCGAACCTCCTTCGTTCTTCTGTTCCTAGCGGGAAATAACTTTCCGGCTGAACGGTACTTTGTTTCCAATAAGTATTAATTAGTTTTTCTTATAAATACCTAATTTTCTTTTTGTTTTACTTATAAATCCAGTTTACAGGGTATCACACTCTCTGTCAACACCTAAAACATACAAAATTTCGAAACTGCTTATTTCTTTTCTACATTCCGTCAAACGGCTTATTCAGCTCTTCGGTTCCCGGCAGCACAAACCTTCCCTTCTCAATCAGCGGAATTCTGCTTCCGTCCGGTCTTACCACCCGGATGCAATCCAGCTCGTCATAGGGAATCGTAATATCCGTATGACAGTTGAAATAGGCTTTGGATACATCGGTCTTCCGAAGCAGGGAGCACTCGTTATCCCGGGCAATAATCTCCTTGCCGTCGGGATTGTACACCGGATTGTCCTCGGACCAGGAGTAGCAGGTGTCGCCCACTGCGAAATGGGGACCCATCTTCTCCGCAATCAGAATCGGAAGCTTCGCGCCGATATCATAGCGCTTCGCCACCATATAGGCTGTGGTGTTGGTGCCGATGGCAAATTCGCCCAGGGGCAGAGTCTCATGGTTAAAGAGTACATTCGCTTTCAGGAACTTCTGATTTTCGGCCTCATCGTCGAAGTTCTTACAGCTGTAGGACGTGATTTTTCCATCTTCAAAACGGATTTCCAAATCCATATATTTCAGTTCATTCAGATAGACCTGGCTCACATGAAGCGTACCGTGGGTACCGGTCAGCTTCGGAGAGGTAAACACCTCGCCCACCGGGATATTCACATCGGCCACACAGTTCTCGAAGATGGCCTCCTTCGCCGGATTCTCCGGCTGCCACAGCTGCACATACATCTCCGTCCGGTTCGCCCCCGCGCCCTTCACATAGACGTACTCGCCCTGGTCCAGGGCGTCGATGAGCTTCTGCTGGATGACCTGATACAGGTGATAATCCAGGTTGTTGATCTTCACAATTTCCCGGAAAATCTCTTCGTAATTATCGCCAATCTCCGGAATGGGCCAGGCAATAATTGTAAAGCTGCGCTGGTCGCCGGGGATGTAGCGGTTCACCAGCTGGCCTGCCTCACTGTTGTACGTCACCATGATCTCCTGCTGCTTTGCGTCCAGATGCAGGGCCGCCGGACAGCTCTCGGGCATAAACGGATGCTCACCAAAAATCTCCATGACTGCAGGCCCCGCATGGACTGCCGCCAGATCCTTATACTCCTCGTAGGCGCTGTGTAGCACACTTAAACGCCGCTCGTTCAGCTTCTTATCCAGATAAAGGGCCATGTCCTCCCGGTGATCAAACTCATACTGCTTGGATGGCTTAGAGCTTACATAGCCCGGGCTTCCCTGGGGACGCCGGTTGATACTGTGACGGGCTTCCCGGTAAATGATACTTTCAAGACCCATAGCCTCAAACTGACCGATGGCCGCCTTCACCACCCGCTCAAAGCCCAGGGCATAGCGGATATTAACCGTCTTCTTTTTACTCAGATCGATACCTGCCGCCACGAAGCCCATCCGATAGCCTTCGGTAAAGGTGGACGCCATGGCGTCAATCTCGCTCTGGGACAGTCCGGCCAGAAAGCGGCTGACGCCCAGCTCATTTTCCGTAATGTACTCGCCGAAACGGTACAGATAACGCGGATCACTGAGATCTGCCCCGCGGATAAGCTTCGCCGCGAAATCCAGAGACGGATCCAGCTGCTCCCGAATCCGATCCGGGATAAATACATCGCAGTAATCACTCATATGCCAGTAGAGGATTTCTTTCAGCTTCTCCACGGACGGCGTATCTTCCTCAAAGGCATTGTACAGCTCGATAAAAAGCTCGGCGGTGACCGTCATATCGGTCAGACGGCCTTCCACCGCCCAGATGATCATGCCACGCAGCTCCGTGTATACAAAGCTAAGAAGCTGTCCGTAACCCTCGCCAAGCTTTTCCACTGCTCCCGTCGGATTGGCATAGCTTTCTCTGTAAGTCCCGCCTGCCACGTCGCCGTACAGCCGCCGGTTCTGCTCCTGCAGCTCAGCCAGACTCATCCGTTCCGGCTCTCCCTTCTCCACACTCGCCCGGTACGCGTCCATTTCCAATATAAAATCCGCCATTTTCTGAAAATATGCGTAAAATGGAGCCGACACGGTCTTTTCCTGCTTCATTGCCCGTATCCGCTCCATCGCAAGCTCATAACGCTCTTTGATTTCTTCCATCGAAAAGTGCCTCCTTATATATCGTGGGATTTCCATCCCACTTTTATGCTCATACCGTTGCGGGTACCAAAGTCTTCCATCCACTCATGAGCAAGCTCATGTGGATTCCGACCTTTGTACCCTGGTATCGCTACATCCCAATCACGCATACGACCGCCCACAGAATGAACAGCAGGCCGTCCAGCACCACGCCCACCTGGGAGGAGATCATGTAGACATCCTCCTCCTGAAAGCCCCGGATCGCCAGGACGAAGCCTGCGGCGCTGGCCATCATGGCAAATATGCCCAAAAGCCCCACGACGCTTCCGGCCTGTCCCGCCATCCGGAAAGCCAGTGACAGGGAGACTGCTGTCAGAATCAGCGCCACCCCGCCGCAGGCCACCGAAAGAAGACCCTGTTTTGTATGCTTTTTATCGGTAAATTTATAACTTCTTCTCACCATTTCTCTTTCTCCATATATGCCAGAACCATGCAAACAACAGGTAGCCGATGGCTCCCCCCATGGTATTCAGCAACAGATCATCCACGTCGAAGCAGCCTACCCGCAGGATTAACTGGAAGGTTTCTGCCAGAAGGCTTGCCAGAAACGCTAGGATGATGGTGCGCTCCATTCTCCGCGCAGACGGAAAAAGCAGCGGCACGGCGAATCCGAAAGGAATCACCATGGCTACATTTCCCACAATATTGATCAGCATCGCGGACGTCCCCAGGATGTCCCGGTGCTGCCAGAAACGCCGGATCTCCCGAAACAGCACCAGATTATATCGGTAATCCGGACTGACATCGGTTCTTCCATAGGCCTCTGAAAAAAACATAAAATAGACGACACACGCCAGATAAATCAGCAGCAGTACGCGCCCTCCCTGCCTCAGTCTGTCTCTGGAATCTCTCTTTTTCATTCTGCCCCGTATCCGTCCTAAAACATGAGATCTGACTTATTCTTCAGAAGTCTTGCGCCGTTGACGATGCAGAGGATTCCTGTTACGATACCGGTTACCAGCATGATAATGCCGACGGCAATAGAGCCTGCGCCGGTCTGGGTCATGGTCTTATATGCTTTTTCGTTCATGCAATTGCCTCCTTATTTTGCGCCGTACTGTTCATAATATGCGTCGATTGCCGCCTTACACGTGTCATCAATGAGAACTCTGCCCTGGCAGGGACGGTTGTAGAGGTGCTCTACCACGTCCGCCATGGTAACGATGGCGTTGGTCTCAAAGCCGTACAGATCCTTTACCTCGTCCAGAGCGCATTTCACGCCGCCCTTGCCGACCTCCATGCGGTCCAGGGACACCATCAGACCCACGATCTCCACGTCAGCCGCGCCCTTTACCTTCGGTACGGTTTCCTCCATGGATTTGCCTGAGGTAGTTACGTCCTCGATCATAACGACACGGTCGCCGTCCTTCAGCTTACTTCCCAGAAAGCTTCCCTTGTCCGCGCCGTGATCCTTCTCCTCCTTCCGGTCTGAGCAGTAGCGGACCTCTTTGCCGTACAGATCGCTGTAGGCAATGGCGGTAACCACGCTTAAGGGAATACCCTTATAGGCCGGTCCGAACAGCACGTCGAAGTCGTCGCCGTACTTGTCATGGATGGCCTTCGCGTAATACTGGCCCAGCCGTTTTAACTGGGAGCCGGTCACATAAGCGCCCGCGTTCATAAAAAACGGGGACTTTCTGCCGCTCTTCAACGTAAACTCGCCGAACTTCAGCACGTCCGACTCTACCATAAATTCAATAAATTCTTTCTTATACTGTTCCATTTTATCTTAACCCTCCTAATAATAGCCATATTTCTTTTATCTTAGCACAAAGCCTGCCGCTTCGCAATCCGGCATTTAAAAAATGCTCTCCGGATACCGGAAAGCATTTTCCTGATGCTTTTAGAGATACTGGGCGATCTCCGCCTTGTTATTTGTATAGCTCAGCGCGTCCTCCCGGGTGATATAGCCTTCCCGGACCAGGCGCCCAAGGTCCATATTCAGGGTGTGCATGCCGTTATCGGCGCCTACCTGCATCATGGACGGGATCTGATGGGTCTTGCCCTCGCGGATCAGGTTCAGGATGCTGTCGGTGCTTACAAGAAGCTCTGTGGCGGCGATACGGGTTACGCCTCCGCCACAGGGAATCAGGCACTGGCTGACGATTCCCTTCAAGGTGCCTGCCAGCTGGATGCGTACCTGGTTCTGGCCCTCAGCCGGGCAGGCGTCGATGATACGCTCCACGGTCTGGGCCGCGCCGGTGGTATGCAGGGTGGACAGCACCAGATGACCGGTCTCCGCGGCCAGAAGCGCTGCGGAAATGGTCTCGTAGTCACGCATCTCGCCCACCAGAATCACATCCGGGTCTTCACGGAGCGCGCTTCGAAGGGCTGACGCGAAGCTTCCTACATCCTCGCCCACCTCCCGCTGGTGAATCAGGGAGCGCTTACTCTCATACCGGTACTCGATGGGATCCTCGATGGTAATCACATGTCGATCCAGATTCCGGTTCAGATACTCGATCATGGCCGCCAGGGTGGTGGATTTACCGCTGCCGGTGGGGCCGGTGACCAGAATCAGGCCTCTGGGCTGTTTGGCCATCTCATAAAGGGTGGTGGGCATCTTAAGCTCCTCCAAAGAGGGAATCTGCCCATTCAGCAGTCGTATGGTGGCCGCCAGCTTCTTCTGCTGCCGGAACACATTCACGCGCTGCCGCTCTCCTTCCGGGGTCTCCAGGGAAAAATCCGCATCCTCGCCCGCCTCAAAGGCTGCCCGGTGCCGCTCGCTTAAGAGCGAAAGCAGAAGGGAACGCACCTCCTCCGGCGAGGGCTGCAGCTCTGCCGCCTGAAGCCGTCCATTTACCCGGTACCACATGGGCATTGCCTCGGAAATATGAATGTCGGACGCGCCTTTTTTCCGGGCGTCCCGGATAATCTCACAGATATCTGTCATCTTACTCTCCATAGCTGATCTTCATCAGCTCCTCCGGCGTGGTCACGCCCTCCTTCACCAGAATGAGACCGCTCTCCTTCAGGGTCCGCATATGCTGATGCTCGACAGCATATTTCGTGATCTCCTCAATGGTCTCGTGATCCACGATCATCCGCCGAATCTCATTGTTAACCGGAAGAATTTCATGAACTGCGATTCGTCCGCTGTAGCCTGTATGATTGCAGTGGGAGCAGCCCATGCCCCGGTGAATCTTCTTCACATCCCGGCCCAGAAATAAACGCTCCTGCTCGGTGGTCTCCATCTCCCTGGCGCAGCTGGGGCAGACCTTCCGAAGCAGTCGCTGGGCCACCAGTCCCACTAGGGAATTGGCCACCAGATAGGTCTCCACGCCCATATCCTGCAGTCGCACGATACTGGACACCGCATCGTTGGTATGCAGGGTGGAAAGCACCATATGACCGGTGATGGCCGCCCGGACCGAAGTACCGGCAGTCTCGCCGTCACGGGTCTCGCCCACCATGATAATATCCGGGTCCTGACGCATCAGGGCACGCAGACCCACATCGAAGGTCATACCCGCGGTCACATTGACCTGGGTCTGGTTGATGCCGGGGATATTTTTCTCCACCGGATCCTCGATGGTGGAGATATTCACCTTCCGGCCGGACAGGTAATCCAGCACCATATACAGTGTAGTGGACTTACCGCTTCCGGTGGGGCCGGTAATGTAAATGATACCGTTGGGGTAATTCAGCATGGGTGCGAACTGGCTGTAGCTGAAATCATCCATACCGAAATGATCGGCGTGATCCAGATGGGCCGCCGAGGCCAGAATACGCAGCACCGCTTTCTCGCCGAAGACTGTGGGCAGCACGGACACACGGATGTTGATATTGCCCTCATCCAGCTTTACCCGGAAATGGCCGTCCTGGGGGACACGCTTCTCAGCGATATCCAGATTCGCCAGAATCTTGATACGGGCGATAAGAGGCGCGTGGATGTTCCGGTGAATGGTCACATATTCCATAATGACACCGTCAATACGCATGCGCACCCGGGTCTCATTTTCAAAGGGCTCGATATGGATATCGCTGGCGCCGCTCTTAATGGCACGCTCCAGAAGGCTGTTTAAGAGGCGGATTATCGGCGCTTCATCGGCGCTGTTCTCCAGATCCTCGATTTCCAGATCGTCCGCCGCCGTGGTGGTAAAGCCCACGTTGGCCTGGCTGGCCGCCTGACGGGCGCTGACCTCCGCGAAATAATAGGAAACTGCTTTTCTTAAGGGTTCCTCCTCTGAGAGGCAGATCTCCAGCTGGCAGCCGGTCTGCTGCCGGACCTCCTCCAGAGCGAAATAGTTCAGCGGGTCATTAACCGCCAGCACCATATGATGCTCCTGGACACTGATAGGAAGCAGGAGATTCTTTTCCGCAAGTTCTCTGCTTACCATGGCTACGGCCTTCACATCCACCGGCAGCTGAGCCACATCCACGATGCGCAGCTGCAGCCTGCTGGCCAGAGCGTCCAGCACCTGCTCCTCCGTCACAAAGCCCAGTTCACGCAGAATCTGGCCCACGCGCATGTCCCGGTGCTCCTTCTGATAAGCCAGGGCCTGGTTCATCTGCTCATCCGTTACATATCCTTTTTCCTTTAAGACGTCTCCGATTCGTAAGTTTGTATTCACTGTGCCGTCTCCTCTCCTGTACTGGACGCGTCGCCGCAGGTATATACCGCGATGACGCAGCTACAGGTGGTCGTATCCACCGAATCCAGATTTTCATTCAGATAAGTGCCCTCCTGCATGGTGAAGGAACGCACCTGAAGTCCCGGATAATCCACCGCAATATCATTTAAGAAGCTGCGAATCATATCCTCGCTTCCCCGCACGGTCAGGCTCACGTCGGTGATGTGTACGTACTGTGCGTACACCGGCGTCACTGTGTCCGCACTGTCCCCGCTGTCCTCCCCACCGTCCAGCTCCGCTGTGGCTGTGTCCGGATCGGAGTTCTCTGCAGTATCCGCAGTCACCGCCAGAGCCGACAGGAAATAAGCGTCCGGCACCGCGTCCCGGGTCTCCGCAATACTTAAGGACACCGGGAACAGACTATGGTTCAGCACCACGCCGGTCACCAGCTCATCGATCTCCTGATTTTCCATCAGGCCATAGTACTGATCCTGCGCCGCCTTCAGGGTCTCCTCCTGCTTTGCGATGGTTTCCTCCACCGCAGGCATATTTGCAATAGCGTCCTCCATCTCCTGCTTCTGCGCTGTCTTCGCCTCCAGGGAAGCGCTCAGATCCTCGTGCTTATTCAGTCCCGGGAAAATCAGAAGCTGCATGAAAAGCACCACAATCAGGACGCAGCCCAGCCCCTTTAACAGGACGATATCGCCCGGCTTTAATTCCGTATCCAGCTTCATTTACTGCACCTCCCCGGCATCGGCTGCCGCGAGAACGCAGGACAGCGACAATGTATATTCGTTATCCCCGTAGGAATAACCGGTATAATTCACTTCTTCAAACAGGCCCGTGGTCGTAAGACGGCTCACATAACCCGGGATGTCGATGACCTGACGGCTGACCGCGTTGAAGGTCAGAGTGCCTGTCTCCATGTCCAGTCCCTGAATCTTCACGTCCATATCCCGGCCACTGACGTCCTCGATCTCCCGGATCACGCCTTCCGTCAGATCCGGATAGGTGGCCAGATTATCTTCCATCCGGT
>USDU01000072.1 GCA_900553635.1 uncultured Lachnospiraceae bacterium
CTCACAACCACTACCAGGAAATTCGCCCCGCCGACACCAAATGGCTCTACCGCCAGGAGCAGGGGTATATCGAGAGCATGAAGAACATCACCTTAAAAGAGCTTGCCGAGCAGAGAATCGGGGAGTTTACCGATGCGCTTCGGAAATACATTTTGTAAATAAGAATTTTAAAATCAGGACGGACTGATACAAGGGGTTCCGCCCTGATTTTTTAAGGTAGCAGAATTTCAAGGGCAGAAGCCGTTTCTGCTTGCAGGATAAGGCTTGTGCCCTTGAAATTTCTAACAATAAAAAACAGGAGATGAAAAAATGAGTAAAGTGAAAGAGAAAAAAGACGTAGACTACGCGGAGCAGGCAGTCCCCGAAGAGGGTCGCAAGGGCTTCGTGACCATGTTCATGATTATGCTGGGCTTTACCTTCTTTTCCGCAAGCATGTGGGTAGGTCAGCAGCTGGCAGCAGGCGAGAATTTCTGGGAGTTCCTGGGCTCCTTGATTCTGGGAGGCTGCATTCTGGGATTGTATACAGGGCTTCTGGGCTATGTGGGCGCCAAGACCGGTCTCAGCATGGATTTGCTGGCGAGAAAGGCCTTCGGTGAGAAGGGCTCCTATCTGTCCTCCGCTATGATCAGTTTTACCCAGATCGGCTGGTTTGGCGTAGGTGTGGCCATGTTTGCCATTCCGGTTGCCAATCAGTTCTTAGGTGACAGTAAGATAGCCATGTGGGCGCTGATTATTCTGGCCGGTGGTTGTATGACTGCGTCCGCTTATTTCGGAATCGAATCTCTGACCATCATCAGTTATATTGCCGTTCCGGCGGTAGCAGTTCTCGGAACCATCGCTATGGTGATGGCGGTGGCACAGGGCGAGGGAACTATCGTGGATCAGTTTGCAGTATCCAGCGGTACCTTAAGTGTAGTCGGCGGCGCAGGCCTGGTAGTCGGCTCCTTCGTATCGGGCGGAACGGCCACGCCGAATTTTACCCGGTTCGCCAAGGATGCCAAGACCGGAACCATCGCGACGGTTGTGGCTTTCTTTATCGGTAACTCCCTGATGTTCTTCTTCGGCGCCATCGCCTATATTTTCGTAGGCGGAAATGATATCTTCGAGGTCATGCTGCGTCTGAATCTGTTTTACCTGGCAATTCTGGTGCTGGGCCTGAACATCTGGACCACCAACGATAACGCTCTGTACACCTCCGGACTGGGTCTGGCAAATATTTTCCATCAGAAGAAAAAGCCCATGGTTCTGGTGGCCGGTATCATCGGAACGCTGCTTTCCGTATGGCTGTACTACAACTTCTGCGGCTGGCTGAACATTCTGAACTGTACTCTGCCGCCGGTGGGTATCATTCTGGTGCTGTCTTATTTTATGAACAAGAAAGACTACGAGGACGAACACGCGCCGCTGGCTACTGTGAACTGGTTCGCGGTGATCGGTGTCATCGCAGGCGCCGTTGTGGCAAATGTGCTGCCCTGGGGTATTGCGTCCATCAATGGTATGGCGGTGGCAGCGCTGCTGTATGTGATTGGACAGAAGGTTAGTAAATAAGAAAATTTAGTGAAAATGTCTTTTGATTTCCGGCGAAAGATTGGCTATAATAAAGACATCAATCTTTGAAAAGGAGATCGGCATCATGAAAGAGTATGAAATTTTAGTAGAAACTATGAATCCCTGCGGCGGAGCTTCCCATGCCAAGAAAGAATTTATCGAGGCAGAGGCCGAGAGCCCGGAAAGCTATGTGCGGGAGCATGGCAAATACCCGATTCTGGAGACCATTCAAAATCCCAATGGGGATGTGACAATTGTTACCGGAGATTCCAAGGGGTATCTGATTCGTTATACCTTCAGTGAGTAAAAAGCAATGCCTGAAAGAACAGGAGCATAAGCTGTAAAAGAAAAAAGCAAGATTTTTTGTTTGACTTTTAGTAAAATAACAAATATAATAATTAATCGAACGAGTAGCAGACCTGCGTAAATCCAGTTTTCTGCTGCTCGTTTTTGTATTTTAAAATCAGATAACGTCATGAAAAAAGTGTGTAGCTTATTAGCGTAAGTCCGGCTTATGAGATAGGCGCGCACTTTTCTTATGCAAAAAAGGAGGATTTATTTTAAATGGCAGAAAGTAACAGAATGAAAGAAATTCCAGTAAAGAAGCTGATGCTGCAGATGGGCGTGCCTATGATCCTGTCTATGGCATTGCAGGCCGTCTACAATATCGTTGACAGTGCCTTTGTGGGAAATATGAGTGTGGGAAGCGAAGCAGCGTTAAATGCACTGACACTGGTATTTCCGGTTCAGATGCTGATGGTGGCCGTGGGCGTCGGAACAGGTGTGGGAACCAATGCGCTTCTGGCCATGACGCTGGGACAGGGAAATCAGAAAAAGGCTGCGAAGATAGCCGGAAACAGCCTGTTTTTGGGTGTGGTGATTTACGTGGTATGCCTGCTGTTTGGAATCTGCGGTGTAAAAACCTATATTTCTTCGCAGACTGTCGAGCCGGAAGTCATTGCCATGGGAAATGACTATCTGCGAATCTGCTGTATTCTTTCCATGGGAATTATTTTCTTCTCCATACTGGAAAAGCTGCTGCAGGCCACGGGACGCTCCCTGTATTCGACCATCGGTCAGATCACGGGAGCCGTGATCAATATCATTCTGGACCCGATCATGATTTACGGACTTGGCCCGGTTCCGGAAATGGGCGTGCGGGGAGCAGCTTACGCCACAGTCATTGGGCAGATGGCATCGGCAGTACTGTTATTGGTATTTCATCTGAAGTTAAATCGGGAATTTGCCCATGGAATGAAGTATCTGAAGCCGGAGGGCAGAATCATAAAGGAAATCTACGCCATCGGACTTCCGGCCATCATTGCCCAGGCGCTCATGTCCCTGATGGTCTATGTCATGAACCTGATTCTGAAATTCAGTCCGTCGGCCCAGACGGCGTACGGGCTGTTCTATAAGGTGCAGCAGTTTGTACTGTTCCTGGCCTTCGGACTCAGAGACGCGATTACGCCGATCGTGGCGTTCGCCTATGGTATGGGAGAGAAAAAGAGAATCCGGGATGGAATCCGGTATGGTCTGATCTATACAGCGGCATTGATGATCTTCGGAACCCTGATTACCGAAGGCTTCCCGGGAGCCTTTGCGACCCTGTTTAATGCAGGGCAGTCAAGAGAAGCTTTTATTGGTGCTATGCGAGTGATTTCTGTCAGTTTTATTTTCGCAGGTATCAATGTGGCTTATCAGGGGATTTATCAGGCTCTGGAGAGCGGAATCGAGTCCCTTGTGATTTCTCTGCTTCGGCAGCTGCTTTTGATTTTGCCGCTGGCCGGAATCTTTTCTGCCTTTGTCCGGAACGGGCAGGCGCGGGTGACGCTGATCTGGTGGGCTTTTCCCATCACAGAGGTACTTGCGTGCCTGGTGGGATATGGATTCCTGAAGAAAATTCAGAAGAAAAAAGTGGAACGGCTGAGGTAGTGGTTTGTTTTCGTAAGCATCTCCGCCTGGGTTTGGCGATTTTGTGATAGTACATGAATTTAATCTGTGAAACAAATATCGTAAATCGCGATATAATCATAATACAGCGAACGGAAAGAGACAACAGAAAACCCAAAGCGGAGGCTTGAAAAAGGGCAAATATTTATAGTATTGTTTGAAGTGGCACCAACGAAAGCTGGACGGATTTAGAGGCTTCATCTACATTTTTTGAGGTATAGCTATGGTATATACAGATACATACAAATCACAGCTGGGTGATATATTACTGGCCGCGGATGAAATCGGCCTGATCGGTCTGTGGTTTGAAGGACAGAAATATTTCGCCAATACGCTTCCGGGAGAACATATTTCCCGGGAAACACCTGTCCTGGCAGAAGCGAAACAATGGCTGGATATTTATTTTTCCGGGAAAGAACCGGACTTTACACCGCCGCTTCATCCCGTCGGTTCCGCATTCCGGCAGGCGGTGTGGCAGATATTATTACAGATTCCTTATGGGCAGACCATGACCTATGGTGAGATCGCCCGCAGGATGGCGGACATACAAAAGGTTCCCCATATGTCTGCTCAGGCAGTCGGCGGAGCAGTGGGGCACAACGGGGTATCCATTATCATTCCCTGCCATCGCGTGATAGGCACGGATGGCAGTCTGACAGGATATGCGGGCGGAATGGACAAAAAAGTGGCGTTGCTGGAGTTGGAGCATACGGATATCCGCTATTTCTTCAATTCTTCCCAGTCGGGACCCAGCTGCAGGCTTCCGTCGGCACTACCCAAAAAGGTGTCTCCGTTTTTATAGATGTGATCGTATCTCACATCTGCCTGATAGGTGTTTCCGTAGGAATCCCGATAATTTTCCACACCCCGGATACCATCGGTGGAATGGGCGTAAATGTGATCCATCTGTCGGCTGTGATCCTGGCAGGCCTGATTGACGATGTCCGAGGTCTCAGAAAGGATGCGGGAAAGGTTCTGGGAAGCACGTATGGCATTCTGCTGCCGGGTCATAGCTCCCTGAAGCTGTACTTGCCGGACGCGCTGGAGCTCCTCCTCTTGAAGCGCGAAATAGAAGGGGCCATATTTCAGCTCCTTCAGGAAACGGTCAAAGACAGCCTCACAGGAGGAAGCGGCAGAGCCGGAGGAATGAGAAAGAATCAGAGCGTCAAAGGCCCGGCCCCAGTTGGAGGTATCCGGACCGCCAATGCCGTACATGGCGCCCATAAAGGCGGTTCCTTTTTTTAGAAAATCCGTAATCCGATCCCCGGAGGAAGCATTTGGATTTTTCGGAACCCGGGCGAGAATAGTAGCAAAGAAGCCCTCATAAAGCTGACCGCCTGCTGAGATCCGAAAGGCGAATTTGCCGGGAAATACGTTCGTCTGTTTCTGAAGTTTTTGGGAGGCTGTCTGCTGAAAAAGCAGAGCTTTTGGCTGCAGGGCTTCCCCGGAGACCAGATAGATCTCTGGTTCAGAAAGGGAACCCGGAAGAAGGCGTGAGACGATACCGATAATTCTTCGCCGGGCATACTGGGGAAGATCAAGCCATTGGCAGTTGCAGGCCATGGACATAGGATCTAACTGATATTCGCCTCCGGAGGCCAGTCCCGGAATCGTCAGGGAGGAAAAGATAGAAGTCCCTGGCGAGGAATCCCTGTAGAAGGCAAAGGGATAGAACAGAAGCTGGGCGGACATGTCCTGTGGAAAAACCTGAAGCCCTTTGCATACCCATAGAGGGACTCTCCTTTCAGTGGTTTTATTCTTTGGCATGATATGGTTGTATTCAGTCTAACACAGGCAGAAAAGGTCTTGCAGTTGACAAATGTATCATTTGCAACGGATCCACAGAAAAGAGGACAGAAGAGAAAAAAGAGTCTTTTGAAAGAAAAAGAACAGTTTGAGACGAATGTCACCTTGTGAAAGTGAGACTTTTGTTTATAATAAAATTATCAGAGACAGATATAAACGGAGTGACAATAGATGAAACTACAAAAGAAAGATGGAAATGTGCTCACACTTATGCTGGCGCTGGCCTTTTTCAATTTTATTTTTCTGGGAACCGAATATCAGTTCGATAATATGGCGGCTCTGGTCACAGGACCGGAGCAGGTGGTGACGGCCCAGGGCTATGTATTGGGAGCCAGCGTTCTGGGATTTCTCCTTTACCCTGCGATGGCTTCCTATAGAAAAATAAAGGAAAAGCTTCGGCAGATCCTGGTATTTGCAGGAGCCCTGGCCGATGTGATTTGTATTTTCGTGATCTGGCAGCATACCTCTTACAGGGCGATTGTGACGGCTGGCTGCCTTTGCTTCATTCTGATGGGAATGGCCGGGAGTGCAGTACACTATTGGCTGGCGCAGAGGGCGGAGCAGGAGCGGCTGGCCAGGACAGTCGGTATCTCCTATGCAGCCGGAATTTTTCTTCAGTTTTTGAATAACAACCTGGTGAAAAACGATATGGTCGAATCGGTGGTTCTGGCTGTCTCCGCAGCCATCTTTTCGGTACTGCTTCTGAATGTGGAGGCCGGGGAACCGGAAATGGAAGAAATTCCCGGAGAAGCTGCGCCGGAGAACGCCGGAAGGGCGGGGATCTGGCTGATTCTGGCCGTGGCGCTGATTACCTGCATTTTTTCTACACTGGATGCAGCAGTGACGCTGGTACACGTGGCAGGCAGAGGGGACGTGGGACAGTGGCCCCGGCTTCTTCTGGCAGGAAGCGGACTTCTGGCGGGTATCCTGTTTGACAGCCGGGAACACCGGTATGTGAATCTTTTCATGTACTGTGTGACGGTGCTGTCGGTTCTCTGTATCGTGGTGCTGGAAAACGGAGGCTCCTTCCGGGCCGGACTGGCTGTGTTTTATCTGTCCGCCGGGTTCTTTGTGGTATTCTTTACAAGCAGCTTTATGCGGCTTTCTGCCCGGATGAAATGTCCGAGGCTCTGGGCGGGACTTGGCAGGGCCGTCAATAACATCTGCGCCTTTGGTACCGGATCCCTGTCCCTGCTTCTTCTGAAATCGGGAAGTCCGGTTGTAAAAGACAGTACTCTGCTTGTATTGCTTGTATTGATTTCTATCTTGTTTTTTCTTTATTCCGGCGCGATCCGTCCGGGAGAAAGGAAAAAGGAAGCCGGTGAGAAGAAATCCGCTCAGAGAAGCGAGGAGGAACGGCTGCGGATCTTTGCCGACAGTTTTTCACTGACGGAACGGGAAAGAGAGGTGCTGAAGGTTTTGCTGGTATCAGATGAAAATGTCCAGGACATAGCAGAGGAGCTGATGATATCCCGAGCGGCGTTGTACCGGCACCTTACCAGTCTCAATGAAAAGACGGGGACAAAATCCAGAATCGGATTGGTTCAGTTTTATTATCGATACGACAAGGAGATAAGGAATGAAAAGGAGAGAGAGGATTAGAGGAATGTCACTTCTGGTGGCCGCAGTCATGCTGTGGGGCTGTAGCGCACAAAAAGAGGCTGCGGATACCTATGCGGCCTATCAGGGCTACACCTGTCAGGACGGAAGCAGTCATATAAAGTATGGCCTGGAGACAGAAAACGGGATCCGGCTGCACTGCTTTTTCCAGTCCGGCTCACCGGAGTATACCGAGGATATCTACGAGCTGAAGCTTTCACCGGGAGAAGGGGAAAAGGCTTCTGTGGAGCAGGTGATCGACGGACAGGGCGTGGATTTGACCGCTTCTTTCCGGAAATTTGATTTTTCATTCTATCCGGATCGGGTTGTCATGGAGGTGGAGAGAAATACGGATCTTCTGGCCGGAGGGACTTCCGATAATCTGGAAACCGGGGAATACACGCTGACGGCTTCAGACTGGAAGCCGGGGAGCGATCCGGCAGGAGAAAAACAGGCGGAGACAGACAGTCTGGCACCCTGGCAGGACAGGGAGCTTGCGGCTATGGCCCGGGCGTATTATCAGAAGGAGGCAAATTTCCTTGCGCCAGAGACAGAATGCGTCGATAACGGGGACGGCACCCTTACGATTCATCTTTACGAGATGGTACAGGACGATGAAGAAACCAGCCACACGGGTACTTCCGCCTGGTATACGGTGGACGCTTATGGAAAAGGGAAGGACGATGTGTTCGGAAATGAAGTAAAGCTGCCGGAACTTTCCCTGGCAGAGCTGGCGGAATATATGGGAACTCCGTCGAAGCTGACCTACATACAGGATGCGGAAGCCCACCGGGAATGGGAGCTTACAGATGGGACTGTAATTGCGGAGTGTCTGCAGGCAATGAAGAAGCTGGAGATCGGAGAGGAAACTGACGAGAGAGCCTCAGACACAGGGGATACGCTGATCTTTACCTTTGCGGACGGAAGCGTCTGGAGACTGGAATTCGAAGCGGGGAATCTACGTCGAAATGAAAGGTATTATAAGACAGAAGGCTGGAACAGGATAAGGCTGCTTTTGAAGGACGAACTGGAAGGGGAGGGAATGCTATGAGATATGTGAAGAGACTTTTAGCAGTGCTTTTGGCAGGACTTTTGCTGAGCGGCTGCGGCGGAAAGGCGAAGGAGGAGGAACAGGCTCTGGTGTCCCCGGACGCTCCAAAGGCGGGGCAGGAGACTCTGGCAGCAGGAGCGGTGTCAGAACAATCTGTCGAGGAAAGCTGGACGGTAGAGCCGCTGGCGTCTGCACAGGCTCTGGTGCCTTATAGCTGTACGGAATTCAGTATGAATATTCCGGAAGGCTGGACCGTGCGATCTTCCGCCATGTATACCGGTATGTTTCACGCAATTCATGTTTTTGATCCGGAGAAGCCGGTGAATCAGATTTTCTTTATGCTGAAAATGGAGCCGTTATTCCCGGATGAAAATTCCCGGGCTATGATGGCACTTTACAGTGATTTGTTTGGAAAATATCCCATTCTTACGAATGTATCGACACAGGGAGTTTTCGAAATATTCCCACAGTTTGCAGACGCAATGAATGCAACTGCTGATTATACGGATATTCAGACGCCGTACATTGCAGATTTTTCTGTAACAGAGAGTTTTGAAAGCACCCAGGGAATGAGCAGTGTCGCCATTTCTCCGGCCATTCTCCGGGCGGATTTCACCCAGGACGGAATGGCGGGAGAGGGGATGTTCACAGCGGACGTGGTACCCTTTGCCATGGGCACAGGAATGGGGTATTATTCCGTCTATAATCTGACGTTACTCAGTGCGGAAAAAGATACGTTCCAGGACTGGCAGCCCACCTTAAGTAAGAGCCTGAGCAGTCTTGCATATACGCCGGAATTCCAGAGCTTTGCCATGTCCCAGAGTAGTCAGGCGGCGGCTACCTCCCAGTCTCTCAGCCAGGCAGCCTGCGAAATGTCCGACAGCATCATGTCCTCCTGGGAAAACCGCAATAAGAGCCAGGATATTATGAGCCAGAAGCAAAGCGACGCTACCCTGGGTTATGAGCGTATTGTGGATACGGAAACCGGGGAGATCTACAAAATTGACAACGGCTTTACCGACTGGTACGACGGTTCCCGCTATAAAGCTATCGGCGACGACCAGTATACGGATTCGGTGGAAGCGGTCATTCATTGGAAATAAAACGTGTATGGAATAAGGGCTTCCGGAGCTTTGTTTCCGGGAGCCCTTATTTTGGGGTTTAGATGTTTCCGTTTTTCATGCCTTCCTCAAGAACACAGAGCAGAATAACAGCGACGAAGATGGCGGTAATTTCCCTGGCACTGGCACGAGGAGGTAGAATTTGTCTATGTCCGGGAGGGCAGTATGCGTCTGCTGACAGCAGGTCAGGAGCGGAGCTTTGAAAAGGGAGAGGGATTTTTCATCAATACCAATGTTCTTTGCAGTATGGAAAATCAGGATCATTGTCAGATCGATTCCCATTTCAAGCCTGTATGCAGAAGACGCCCTTCGAGTATCTGATGGAATACCGGATTGAGATGAGCAAAAAGCTTCTGAAGGATTCAGAGGAGACGGTAATGGAGATTGCCATGGCGACCGGATTCTCCAGCGCAGCCTATTACGGAAAGGTTTTTCGGGAAGCCTGCGGAATGACGCCTGGGGCTTATCGGAAAGAAAGCAGATGAGAACGGTAAATCATAACTGCTTTTCGGATCCCGTTACAGATAAAAATACGGTCAGAATAATAAAACAGAATCCGCTAAGCTCCGGCAGGGAAAAGCGGGTTCCCAGAAACAGGGCGGAAAGCGCCGTGGCGGAGGCAGGTTCCAGACAGCCGATGAGGGTTGCCTTTACGGGACCGATGAGCTTGACACCCTCCAGAAAGGCAGAGAAACCGAGAGCTGTGCCAATCAAGACGATAGCGGCAATCAAAAGCCAGGCTGTTCCATCGAGATTTTCCGGGAATATCCAGGCTTTTGTGACCACAGCCAGCACCAGACCGCCGATGAGCATACCCCAGCCGGTGACAGTCAGGTTGCCCCAGGAGGCAATGATGGGCCGGGACAGAAGAGTATATGTAACTACGCCTAAGGCGGCCAGTAGACCGAGTATCAGACCTGCAGTTGAGAGACTCATGCGGGCTGGATCGCCATTGGTGGCGATGAGAAAAGTACCGGCCATAGCCAGAAGAATTGCGAGAAGCTGCCGCCCGCTCATATGTGTCCGGCTCCACACAGCCATTAAAACAGCCATCAGGATCACGTTGAGACTTTGGAGCACCGTGGCAGTGGCAGAATTGGAATACTTGATTGCTCCGAGAAACGTATACTGACACAACAGAAGACCGATTAACGCAAAAGCCAGGAGCTGCAGGACGTCCCTGGCTTTTGCCCAGATCCGGAAGGTGTCTGATTTGGCCTTGGGAAGGGTAAGCAGAAGCAGGACGACGCCGGAGCAAACCATGCGGATAGCGGTCAGCCATTCCGAACTCAGATCATAGTTCATGAAAAGAGACTGGCTGCACACACCGGAGATACCCCAGCCGATGCTGCCAAGAGAAGCGTACAGAAAGCCTTTGGTTGTATTAAAACGATTCATTTGTCATATCCTCCATTGATTTATAGTGTTATTATATTGCGATTAATATTTCACTTATAGACTTGTGTTTGCATAAATTTATAAAAATATTGCGCTTGGGAAAAATGCATGTTATGCTTGGGACAGGAGGCGTACCATGAGAGAAAAAGTGATCAATCTGGATTCCCGGAAGCAGGAAATCATGAAGAATATTCCTGGCTTTCCCATATCCTGTTATTACAGCCGTTTTAGCCAGGACACCTACGATTATATTGACTGGCACTGGCATGTGGATTTTCAGTTCTGTCTGACGGTGCGTGGAACGGTTCTTTGGAGTACCGAGTCATGCCGAGATGCGGTTTCGGAGGGAAAAGCGATATTTATCAATTCCCAACGAACCCATATGGC
>USDU01000073.1 GCA_900553635.1 uncultured Lachnospiraceae bacterium
TATTTTATCATAGAAGGACCTTGTGATGGTTATTTTACAGAAAAAGTTTCACAGGCTCCCGGAAAATTTGCGTTGCCGCCGCAGGGGGAACCCTTTTTTCTTCCCGTGGCGTCCGTTCTAATCTATTCTAATAATCCTCCTCGATCACCTGCACCTCCAGATAATCAAACTCAATCTGATCAATAAAACTATCCTGATAAAACCGTACCTTCGCCGTCCGCTTAAAATCCGCAATACAAGACTCCAGCCAAATGGGCTTACTCAGATCAAACTGGTGACAGATCTCATCCAGTGCGTTAAAGATTTTATGGGTCCGCGTCTCATCCGAAAAATCCTCAACCACCGTATCCATTAACATATGATTACTCTTAAATTCCCTTGCCCAGATCCGCATAAAAATTCTCCTATTTTTAAAAACATTTCTATAATAAAGAAAACACATAACAAAACACATGACAAAACGATAAAACAACACTTAGAGTATAAAGGCAGCCTTCCCATTTGTAAAGAAAGAATGGATAGAAAAGACAAATGCCCGCATATTAAAAACATGCTGAAAAATCCGAAAAAAACTCACAGAAACTCCGAAAAAGTCCTTGCTTTCAGGGAAAATCTATGTTATAGTATTACCTCGTGATATATTATTAAAATTCCTTGTTTCCCCCATAGTGAGGAAGCCAGAGACCAAAAGGAGGAAAAGCATGAACAAGTATGAATTAGCATTAGTTGTGAATGCAAAGGCAGAGGATGACGTCAGAACCGCTACCGTAGAGAAAGCGAAAGAGTATATCGCTCGTTACGGCGGTGTAGTGACAGAGGTGGAAGATTGGGGCAAGAAGCGTCTTGCTTACGATATCCAGCACATGAGAGAAGCGTACTACTACTTCATCCAGTTTGACGCTGACGCAACCTGCCCGGCAGAGGTGGAGAAGCACGTTCGTATCATGGAGAATGTCATCCGCTATCTGTGTGTTCGCAAAGACGCATAGAGACAAGGTTTTTAACCGAAAAAGTGGAGGATTGTTGGTATGAATAAAGTAATTTTAATGGGACGTTTAACCCGTGACCCGGATGTTCGCTACTCACAGGGTGAGAATGCGAGCGCATTTGCGAGATATACACTGGCAGTAGACAGAAGATTCAGAAGAGATGGAGAGGCAACCGCTGATTTCATCGGCTGTGTGGCATTCGGACGTCAGGCTGAGTTTGCTGAGAAGTATCTGCGTCAGGGCACGAAAATTGCGATTACCGGACGTATCCAGACCGGCAGCTACACGAATCGTGACGGACAGAAGGTCTACACTACAGACGTGGTTGTAGAGGAACAGGAATTCGCGGAGAGCAAGGCAGCAGCAGGCGAGCACGCAGGCGGCTTCCAGCCCCAGAATCATTCCAATCCGTTCCAGTCTGCACCGGCTCCTTCCGCAGCAGCGGGAGATGGATTCATGAACATCCCGGATGGCATCGACGAAGAATTACCGTTTAACTAACAATCGTGGAACAGAGATAAGAGTATAATAGGAGGTAAAAGCCATGGCTTACACAAAATCCGATAGAGGCGACGCTCCCATGAGACGTAGAGGCATGGGACGTAGAAGAAAGAAAGTCTGCGTATTCTGCGGCAAAGAGAATAACGAGATTAACTACAAGGATGTAGCGAAATTAAAGAGATACGTATCTGAGAGAGGAAAAATCCTTCCGAGAAGAATCACAGGAAACTGTGCAAAGCACCAGAGAGCTCTGACTGTAGCTATCAAGAGAGCACGTCACATTTCCCTGATGCCGTACGTAATGGATTAATCCGTTTACGGGAATCAGACCCCGCAGTCAAATTGGCTGCGGGGTTTTGTTATGAAAGAGGAAACTACATGATTCAAAAGAAAAAACTGAATCAGTTTTATATAGAACAATACGAGCGGGCAGGCCGCAAAAAGCCCAAGAAGCCGGTAAAAGAAGCAGGCATGCAGGCACGTATCTCGAAGATTCAAAAGACTTTAAAGAGCGCCCGCCCCGGTCAGATCAACATCCGCACCTTGGAGGAGCTGCACCGCCAGCTGAAGAACATGGCCTCCTACGCCTATCGCAGAAATAAGGAAGAACTGCTCAAAAGCCTGAATGAAGAACTGCTGCCGAGACTTATGGAACTTGATCTGGGCATGCTGTTGACCGAGCAGAAAGAAGGCCTGAACGGCGAATTCCTGGCCTGGGTACGCCGTACCATGCCCTGCGCCATCTGCCAGGAGCCTATGTTCACCCTGTACCCGAAATTTCGTCAGTATAAGGTGAAAAATAAAATCCTGGAGCTGGTTCCGGCCAGACCGGAGATGGAGTTCGCGGAGGTGCGGGAGCTGGCGCGACATTTTATTTTGCATATCGGCCCAACTAACAGTGGCAAAACCTTTCAGGCGCTGGAGCGGCTGAGACAGGCGAAAAACGGAACCTATCTGGGCCCCCTTCGTCTGCTGGCCCTGGAGGTGTACGAGCAGATGCACGGCGCCGGAGTGCCCTGCACCATGCGGACCGGACAGGAGTGCATCGAGGAAGAGAATAGCAGAGTGACAGCTTCTACCATCGAAATGGCCGATTTTGATGAAAACTATGACATTGCAGTCATTGACGAAGCACAGCTGGTGGCAGATACGGATCGGGGGCATTCCTGGACGAAAGCGATCTTAGGGTTACGGGCAGAGGAGATTCATATCTGCATGAGCCCGGCGGCGGAGCATGTAATCTGTCATCTGATTCAGCTTTGCGACGATACCTTTGAGGTGCGAAGATATGAGCGCAAAACCGAGCTGATTTGCGAGGACAGGCCCTTTGCCTTCCCGGATGATGTACAGGAGGGCGACGCCCTGATTGCATTTTCCAAGAAATCAGTTTTGGATGTGGCTGGACGGCTGGAGGAAGCGGGTATCGCGTCCAGCGTCATCTACGGCAGCCTGCCGCCGGAGATCCGCCGGAGACAGACCCGGATGTTCAATAAGGGAAAAACAAAGGTGGCCGTAGCCACGGACGCCATCGGCATGGGCCTGAACCTGCCGGTGCGCCGAATCGTCTTCATGCAGACGGATAAGTTCGATGGCGTCAGCCGCCGTCCTTTGAAGATTCCGGAGGTCAAGCAGATCGCAGGCCGGGCGGGCCGTTTCGGCATCTACGACAAAGGCTATGTGAGCGCCCTGGGCGAGACTGAGCTGGGATTTATCCGGAGCCTCTATGAGGCCGGGGAGGAGCCTCTGACCCAGGTGAACTTAGGCTTCCCCCAGGTGCTGCTGGATATTGACGCGCCGCTGGATGAACTGATGAAGATCTGGTACTCTGTTACTCCATCGGAGCCCTTCGTCAAAGAGAACATCGACGAGGCCCTGTACCTCTACGAGCAGGCGAAACGTTACAAGAACCAGATTGACGGCTTTGAGAACAAGCATCTTGTATACAAGATGATCACCTGCCCTATCGATATCAAGGATCGCCGGGTTGTCATGCTCTGGCTGGATTACTGCAGAACCTACACGGCGGATGTGTCCCTGGAGAAACCGGCTTTCTACCGCGACCGCAAGGGCGGCATCGCCCAGTACGAGACCTATTACAAACAGCTGGACTTGTACTATCAGTTCTCCCGCCGCATGCAGAAGGAGCTGGACGAGGAATGGCTGGCCAAGCAGCGGGAAAAGACCGAGATGCGGATCATGAGTTACCTGACCCGCGGCAAACAGAATTATATCGCACGCTGCAAATACTGCGGCAGGCTGCTGCCGCTGGGATCACCGTTCCAGGTGTGCGACGATTGCTTTGGGAAGCGCTGAGGCGCTTCCTTTTTTTGTACTGTAAATTGGGCAGAAAGGCAAAAAAATTACAGATTGTATTTGGAAAAAGACAAGAAGAGATAAATTTAATACAGGTTATAGCATAGATGAAGTTGTACTATAAATAGTGTTAAAAATGCAACAAACATAGCTGAGAAATAGTAAAAAGTCACAAAATGACGAGGAAAAGCACGGAAAAGGGAGAGATAAATTGGCTAATATAACCATACATTACGGATGGATGTTAAAAAACAACAAGATAAAACGGTTAAAACAATACAACTTAGAAAATTTATTTTGCTGTATTCTATTGCAAGTTTTTTACAGACTGCATATAATAAAGCCATCAACAAGGTTACGGACATAACCCAAAAGGAAAAAACAAAACAGGGAGGAAAAAACATGAACAAGCTTTTTAAAAAAGTGACTGCCACAGCACTGGCAGCAACCATGGTTCTGGGAATGACAGCCTGCGGCGGTTCCAAGGACACTACAACAGCAGACAGCTCCAGCTCAGCAGCAACTGAGACTCCGGCAGCGGCAACAGACAACAAGGACATTAAGATCGGCGTTTCCATCTGGTCCTCTACCGACGTACTCGGTTCCCAGTGTAAGCTGATTCTGGACGAGGCAGCAAAGGCACTGGGCGTTCAGGTACAGTATGTTGACCAGGGACACGTATCCGAGAAGGTTACAGCTTCTGTAGAGCAGTTGGTAGCAGCAGGCTGCCAGGGTATCATCATCTGCAACTCTTCTGATACAGAGATGACCTCCGCAATCAAGACCTGTAACGACAACAAAGTATATCTGGCACAGTTCTTCCGTGTCATCAGCAAGGACAACAGCGCAGACATCTACCAGATGGCTACCGATTCCGCTTACTACATCGGCGCAGTTCATGAGGACGAGCCGGCCAACGGCGAGGCACTGGTAAACATCCTTCTTGAGAAGGGCGACAGAAACATCGGTCTGATTGGCTGGGAGCAGGGTGACGCAACCTGGCTTGGAAGATGGGAAGGCTACAAAGCAGGCGTTGAGAAATGGAACGAGGCGAACCCGGATGACAAGGCTACCCTGTCTGAGCCGCAGTACGCAGGAACAACCTCTGAGGGCGGTTCCAAGGCAGCAGAGGCTCTGATGGCAGCAGACCCGAACCTGGATGCACTGATTCCGGCAGGCGGCGGCGGAGACCCGCTTCAGGGCGCTATCGCAGCTGTAGAGCGTGCAGGCAAGACTCAGGACATCGACATCGTATCCACAGACTTCCTTCCGGACCTGGGAGAGAGACTTGAGAACGGTTCCATGGCTGGTGAGTCCGGCGGACATTACTGCGACCCGCTTATCGCGTTCATGATGGTTTACAACGCAATCAAGGGTAACTACACAGATTTCGCAGGCAAGTTTGAGGACGTTCCGTTCCCGTACCTGTATGTATCCTCTGCAGATGACTACAAGGCATACGAGCAGTACTTCGTAGACCAGCTTCCGTACACAGACGAAGAGCTTGTAGCTATGTCTGAGCTGGATCTGGCAGGACTGAAGGAAGCAGCTGCTAAGGTATCTATCGAGGACGCAGCAGCTCGTGCAGGCAAATAAATTCTAAGGGCTTAGAGTTTGTAGGAGCCGGTGTCGCGCGGCGATACCGGCTCTTATTATCAAAAAAATGAGGTAAAGAGTATGGGTTCTAAAAAGCTGTCGGGAAGTACAAAGGGTTATCTGATTCTGTTAGGTCTGGTTGTACTTTCCTGGGGTATCTTTAAAGTACTGTCACCGCATAACTTCGGTTCCGCAGCCAACATGCTGAACTACTTTCAGGCCAGCCTGATTGCGACCGTGGGCGCGGTTGGATTCTATTTCGTAATGGTAATGGGAATGTTCGATTTCTCCATCGGAGCGAACATCATGCTTTCCGCTATCGTGGGATGCGTATTTGCAACAAAGTTTAATCTGGGTTATGTGGGCCTGATTGCAGGCTGCATTATCTGCGGCGCTATCGTAGGCGTGCTGAACGGTATCTTTTATGTAAAGCTCCGTATCCCGTCCATGATTGTTACCACCGGTCTGGCTCTGATTTACGAGTCCATCGCCAACTATATCGCAGGCGGCGTGGAGCAGACCCTTCCGGCAAACCTTCGAATGTTCGGACAGATGCCGGGCGACATTATCCTGGCTGTTCTGGCCTGTGTGGCAGCGTACATCTTCCTGAACTACACGAAAATCGGAACTTATACATACGCCATCGGAAGCAACGAGTTCGTTGCCAAGAACATGGGTATCGATGTAAATAAATACAAAGTCCTGGCATTCATCCTGAGCGGTGCGTTCCTGGGCGTCATGGCAATCCTGACCATCAGCTATGGCTCTTCCATGGTGGCCGTTACCGGTATGGCTTCCATGAGCCGTAACTTCGTACCGACCATGGGCTGCTTCTTCGGTCTGGCGTTTAAGAAATACGGTATGCCGCTGCAGGCCATTGTCATCGGTGAGTTTGTCATCAATATTATTTTCTTCGGTTTTATCGCTCTGGGCGCACCGACTGCTATCCAGGACGTTATCACCGGTCTGGCACTGCTGATTATCATCACCCTGACTACCAAGGTAACCAAGGGCGAAATCGTGAAGTAATCCAAGGAGGAGAATGCAATGAGTGAAGTAAGATTACAGGTTAAAAATCTTTGCAAGTCCTTCGGTATTACGAAGGCGGTACAGAATGTATCATTTAATGTAAATAAAGGCGAGGTTCACGCGCTGATTGGTGAGAACGGATCCGGTAAATCCACACTGACCAACATGCTGACCGGCATCTACAGCATCGACAGCGGTACCTTCGTACTGGATGGAAAAGAAATTCATCCGAAGAACCAGGTGGAAGCCAATGAAGAGGGCGTATCCATCATCGTACAGGAGCTGGGAACTCTGTCCGGCCTGACCGTAGCGGAAAATATTTTCCTGGGCCATGAGGACCGTTTCGTACACTTCGGAATCAAGAATACAAATGCCATGAACAAAGAGGCCACCGAACTTCTTCATAAATACGGTTTCGACAGAATTAAGGCCTCTGATATCATTGATAATTACAATTTCGAGGACAGAAAGCTGGTTGAGATTGTAAAGGCAACCTATTTTGATCCCAAGATCGTAGTCATCGACGAAACCACCACAGCTCTTTCCCAGGAAGGACGTGAGGAGCTGTATAAGCACATGAACCGTATCCGTGAGAGCGGCAATACCGTTATCTTCATCTCCCATGACCTTCCGGAGATTCTGGATAAATCCGATACCATCACCATCCTGCGTGACGGTGTATACATTGACACCGTAAAGAGTGCGGATGTGACCGAGGACGACCTGAAGCGCCTGATGGTAGGCCGTGAGGTAACCGGAGATTACTACCGTGCGGACTACGGCGAGAAGGTATCCGACGAAGTAGTTCTTTCCGTAAAAGATGTGACGGTTCCGGGACTCATTGAGGATGTATCCTTCGACCTGCATAAGGGTGAAATCCTGGGCTTCGGCGGACTGTCCGAGTCCGGTATGCATGAGATTGGAAAAGCCATCTTCGGCGCTTCCTATGACAGAACGGGTAAGGTAGTTCTGGCGGACGGAACCGAGATCAACGATATCCCGACTGCAATTAAACACAGTATCGCGTATACTTCCAAGGATCGTGACAATGAGTCCGTAGTCCTGAATCAGAGCATCGGCGACAACATCTGTCTGCCCTCGCTGGATGAGCTGGCTGGTAAAACCCACATGCTCAGCGATAAGAAACTGAAGGAGTTCTCCAACAAGTTCGCGAAGCAGATGTCCGTCAAGATGGTCAATGTGGACCAGTTTGTATCCGATCTGTCCGGCGGTAATAAGCAGAAAGTTGTACTGGCCAGATGGATTGGAAAGGATTCCGACATCGTCGTGCTGGACAGCCCCACACGAGGCATTGATATTAAGGTAAAACAGGATATCTATCAGCTGATGAATCAGATGAGAAAGAGCGGAAAATCCATTATTATGATTTCCGAGGAGCTGATGGAGCTGATTGGTATGTGTGACCGTATCGTAATCATGAAAGACGGCAAGATCAGCGGCGAACTGGAGAGAAGCAAGCAGCTGGATGAGAACAGCCTGATTACGATGATGGTATAAGGAGGCAGTTATGGAGAATCAAGTAAAGACAAACACAGAACAGAAAGAGCAGCAGCTCAAAAAATTATCCAAAATGTCGATGATCCGCGCCCTTCTGCCGATTGCAGGACTGGTTGTAGTATTCCTGGTATTCAACGTTCTGACCAACTTCAGAATGATGAACAATATGTCCCTTGTACTTTCACAGGTATATGTTACAATGATTGCGGCAACAGGCGTATTTTTCATCATGACCATGGGCGGTCTGGATTTTTCCCAGGGCTCTATCCTGGGTATCGCATCCATCGTAGTATGTATGCTTTCCAAAATCAGCATTCCGCTGGCTATCGTAGGCGGTATCGCTGCAGGCGCGGCTATCGGAGCCATCAACGGATACTTCTATGTATGCCGTAAAATTAAATCATTCATCGTAACTATTTGTACCATGTTCCTGTTCAGAGGCTTTATCAAGTATCTGACCACCAACGCTCCGGTTACCGGCTCCGCGCTGCTTATCAACTATGACAGCACAGCACTGAAGGTTACCTGTACGGTAGTGGTTCTGGTTATCGGCTTTGTACTGTTCCGTTTCACCAAATTCGGAACCTATCTGAAAGCCATCGGAGCAGGTGAGAAGGCGGCTATGTTCTCCGGTATCCGTACAGATAAGATGAAGTTCCTCATCTATGTACTGGCAGGTGCCATTACAGGCTTCGCCGCATTCATCAACGTTATCAAGGTTGGTTCTGTAACCTCCTCCGGCGGAAATCAGCTGGAGACACAGATTCTGATTGCGTTGGTACTGGGCGGCATGCCGATCTCCGGCGGCGCGAAGGTAAGATTTGAGAATATTATTGTAGGTTCTCTGCTTTACATCGTGCTGAACAGCGGACTGACCATGATGGGCTTCTCCACGCAGATGATGCAGCTGATTCAGGGTGTTGTATTCCTGGTATTCGTGGCTGTATTCGCGGACCGTCAGTCTCTGCAGGTTATCAAATAAATCATTACGACGGAAATACGAGACAAAAGGCGGGGGACAGATATGTCAAAAAAAGGAAGCGCGCACAGCCAGGATCTGCTGAAATATCAGAAATTATATAACTGGTGCAGAACGCTGATTACCAGCGGAGTAATCAAAAATAAGGATAAATTCCCATCGGAAAATATCCTGCAGAAAAAGTTCGGTTATTCCAGACAGACTGTGCGGACGGCGCTGAATCAGCTTGAGGAGGACGGTCTGATCGTCCGCGTCAAGGGAAGCGGAACCTATGTATCTTATGAAAATAAAAATGAGGATAAGGGAAAGCCGCGGGTTGGACTGATTCTGAGCTATTTTTCCGATTATCTGTTCCCGAGAGTATACGACGGAATTGAATCCGTCATGACGGAAAAGGGTTATGAAATTGATGTGGCGGTGACGAAAAACCGTCTGAATGATGAGGCTATGTATCTGGAAGGGCTGCTCTCCAGCAATCTTTCCGGGCTCATCATAGAGGGAACGCGTTCCAGCTTCCCCAACCCGAATATCCGTCTCTACAATGAGATTCGAAAGAGAAACATACCGACTCTGTTCATCCATAATCACTATCCGAACCAGAAGTTTGACAGTGTGGAAATGTCGGATGCCCGGGCGGGCTACGAGGCAGCGAAAATTCTGATTCAGAACGGCCACCGGAGAATCGGAGGCATTTTCAAATACGATGATATGCAGGGGATGGAACGCTATAAGGGTTTCATTGAGTGCCTGTCGGATTATGGCGTAAAGTTTGATGACGATTGGATTCGCTGGTATTCCACCAAGGATATGGAGGAGAAGCTGAGCAAGAAGGGGCTGATGCGGATGTACCGCAGAACCAAGGACTGCACGGCAATGATTCTCTATAACGACGAGGTGGCCGAGCACTATATGGAATTCCTGGAGGACAGAGGTCTGAAGGTGCCGGATGATATGTCACTGATTTCTTTCGATGACGCGGAGCTGGCCCAGAGCGGGGATGTGAAGGTGTTATCGGTCGTCCATCCCAAATACAATCTGGGACGTGTCACAGCACGGAATCTGCTCCGCATGATGGAGGATCCGGACTGGCAGAAAAAGAACTACGCGCACCAGTTTCCGGTTTCATTTAACAATGGAAACTCGGTTCGTGATATAAGATGAGCATTCATATTTATAGGAGGTAGATTGACATGAAAAAGTTATACTTTGCAGTAGGCTCCCAGGATCTTTACGGAGACGAGTGCTTAAGACAGGTGGCAGAGGACAGCCGCCAGATGGCAGAATTTCTGAATGAGAAATTAAAAGATATCGCAGAGGTGGAGCTGGTTCCGACCATCATCAACTCTGAGAGCTGCATTAAGACCATGCGTCAGGCATCCTGCGATGATGACTGTGTAGGTGTGATCACCTGGATGCATACCTTCTCCCCGGCCAAGATGTGGATCAAAGGCCTTCAGGAGCTGAGAAAACCGCTTCTGCACCTGCATACCCAGGCAAATGAGAAGCTTCCGTATGACAGCATTGATATGGACTTCATGAACTTAAACCAGTCTGCTCATGGTGACCGTGAGTACGGCTTTATTGTAGCAAGACTCGGTATCCCGCACGAGGTGGTTGCAGGTTACTACAAACATGATGACGTTGTTGCAAAAATCCGTCAGTTCGCATCAGTTGCAAAGGCAATTTCCTACTCTAAGTCCTTAAAGGTTGCTTCCTTCGGCAACAACATGCGTGAAGTGGCTGTAACCGATGGTGATCGCGTAGAGAGCCAGATCAAATACGGCTGGGAGTGCAATTACTTTGCCCTGGGTGATCTGGTAGATATCATCAATGCAGTGACTGAGGCTGAGATTGATGCAAAGATGAAAGAGTA
>USDU01000074.1 GCA_900553635.1 uncultured Lachnospiraceae bacterium
TCTCGGGGATCTGGAATCTGCAACGATAATTCTATAGAAAGGAGCTTTCTTCTGACCCATTCTTCTTAATCTAATCTTTACTGCCATTTGTTTCACCTCCGCATTTTCTGCTGTTAATATAGTATTTTTATTTATTTAAAAAGGAAAACGCATACGTCCCTTTTTACCACGTTTGCCGCCCATTCCCATCATGCCGGGCATCTGCTTCATCATCTTACGCATCTGCTCGAACTGCTTCACCAAGCGGTTGACCTCCGCAATGTCCACACCGGCACCTCTGGCAATACGATGCTTTCTTGAGGGGTTCAGAATCTCGGGATTGGACCGCTCCTTCGGCGTCATCGAAAGAATAATCGCCTCAGTGCGCGCCATCTTCTTCTCGTCGATGGCATTTTCAATGTCCTTCATCTGGCTTCCCAGACCCGGCATCATGGCCAACACGCTGGAAAGACCTCCCATTTTCTTCATCTGGTTCATACTCTCCAGATAATCGTCAAAGCCAAACTGTGCTTTCTTCAGCTTCTGCGTCATAGCCTTGGCTTTTTCCTCGTCTACGGTCTCCTGTGCCTTCTCAATCAGAGTCAGCACATCGCCCATTCCGAGGATACGGGACGCCATACGGTCCGGATAAAACTGCTCCAGATCCGACAGCTTCTCGCCCATACCTATATATAAAATCGGCTTTCCGGTCACTGCCTTGACAGACAGCGCGGCTCCGCCTCGGGTATCTCCGTCTAACTTGGTCAGGATGACGCCGTCGATGCCAATCTTGTCATTGAACACAGTGGCCACATTGACTGCGTCCTGTCCTGTCATGGCGTCTACGGTCAGAAGCGCCTGATCCACATGCAGATTTTCTTTGATCTCCTGCAGCTCCTCCATCATGTCTTCGTCCACATGCAGACGGCCTGCAGTATCGAGGATGACCACATTGAAGTTATTCTTCTTCGCGTACTCATAAGCGCCCTTCGCGATATTCACCGGCTTCTGATTCTCGCCCATGGTAAATACCTCTACGCCCTGCTTCTCGCCGTTGACCTGCAGCTGCTTAATCGCAGCCGGACGATAGACGTCACAGGCTACCAGCAGTACCTTGCGGCCCTTGCTTTTCAGCTTTCCGGCCAGCTTGGCTGCCGTGGTGGTTTTACCGGCTCCCTGAAGACCCATCATCATCAGAACGGTCACTTCACCGGGGTTACGAAGCTTCAGCTCTGTGGTCTCGCTGCCCATCAGGGAAATCAGTTCCTCATGGACAATCTTTACCACCTGCTGTCCCGGCGTCAGACTGTTCATCACATCCGCGCCGATGGCGCGTTCCTCTACGGACTTGATAAACTGCTTGACTACCTTAAAGCTTACGTCGGCTTCCAGAAGAGCCATCTTGACTTCCTTTAAAGATGCTTTCACATCCGCCTCGGAAAGACGTCCCTTACCCCGCAGGTTCTTAAATACATTCTGTAATTTATCAGATAAACTTTCAAATGCCATCTATAAATTCTCCAATATCCCGTTTAACTGCCGCACAAGCGCTTCCTTGTCCGGCTCTTCGGTCTCCCTTAAGGACTTTTCCATCTCTTCGATCTGCTCTTTGATGGTCACAAACTTCTCAACCAGGTGAAGCTTCGACTCGTATTCCTGCAGAATCTTATTGCACCGCTTAATCAGATCATGCACGCCCTGGCGGCTGATACCCTTTTCCTCCGCCACCTCGCTGAAGGAATAATCGTTCAGCACCACGTCCTCGTAAATCTGCTTCTGATGATCCGTCAGCAGTTCTCCGTAAAAATCATACAGCAGCGTCTGCTCCAGAATTTTATCCATACTTCTCACCTGCCTGACTTATCATACACAATCCGGGCAGTGATGTCAAGTATTTTTTCTTGACAAAATTATTTTTCGGATATTCTGCCCTTTAACTCAGAATTCCCAGGTGCTCCAGCAGAATCTTCAGGCCGATACAGATGAGAATCACGCCGCCCGCGAATTCCGCTCTGGATTTGTACTTCATACCAAAGATATTGCCGATGCGAATACCGATGGCGGAAATCACGAAAGTTGTTACACCGATAAATGTTACGGAAGGAATCAGCGCCACGTTTAAAAAAGCCAGGGTGATCCCCACGGCCAGGGCGTCGATGCTGGTGGCTACCGCCAGCATCAGCATGGTTTTGAACGCAAATGGATTCTCTTCCTTCGGACAGACCTCCCCGTCCTCTTCTTTTCCCAGAGCCTCCCGAATCATATTGACGCCGATGATGAGAAGCAGCACAAAGGCAATCCAGTGATCGACACTGGTGATGTAATCCTTAAACTGGCTGCCCAGCAGATATCCTATCAGAGGCATTAAAGCCTGAAAGCCGCCAAACCAGACGCCTGCGATACAGCATTCTTCTACACCCGCCTTCTGTACCGCCAGGCCCTTACAGACCGATACGGCAAAAGCGTCCATGGACAGGCCTACCGCAAGAACGAAAAGTTCTACCAATCCCATAATGAAGTTCTCCTTTTTCTTTTTACTCCGGCGCACAAGCCCCTATATAAAACAAGAGACCTACCCGCAGAATTTCTTCTGCGGATAAGTCTCGTTATTTCATACAAAACCAGGCTTTATGGCCAATGTGTTGATTTTGTCACGCCAGCCGGCGCTAACTACTCCCTTATGCACTGGTCGCTATTCTACTATATTTTTTCAACAAATGCAAGGGGAAATTCCTCATTTGCCAGATTTTTTACAGGTTGATCTTCACTAACCGCGGCCGGAAACCTGCCTCGTCCAGCTTCTTGACGATGCGGTTCTTGTGCTCAGTACCGAAGGCCTCGATGGTGATGCGCAGCTCCACGCCCTCGTTCCGGTTGGTACCGATAAACTGATTGTGATCAAGCTTGACGATATTGCCGTTCTCGTCGGCGATGACCTGGGAGATCTTGACCATCTCTCCGGGCTTGTCCGGAAGCATAGTGGATACGGTGAAGATGCGGTCTCTCTGGATCAGGCCGAACTGTACCATGGAGGACATGGTGATGATGTCCATATTTCCGCCGCTTAAGATGGAGACAATCTTCTTACCTTTCACGTTCAGGTGGTTCAGAGCCGCTACAGTCAAAAGACCGGAGTTTTCTACCACCATCTTGTGGTTCTCCACGATATCCAGGAACGCGCCGATGAGCTCGTCGTCGGTGACGGTAATGATGTCGTCCAAATTCTTCTGAATATACGGGAAAATCTTGGTTCCGGGAGTCTTCACTGCGGTACCGTCGGCGATGGTGCTGACCGTCGGCAGGGTGGTCACCTTCTTATTCTTCAGAGAAACCTGCATACAGTTGGCGCCTGCGGGCTCCACGCCGATAACCTTGATATTCGGATTCAAAAGCTTTGCCAGAGTAGACACGCCGGTGGAAAGTCCGCCGCCTCCGATGGGAACCAGAATGTAGTCCACCAGCGGCAGCTCCTTTACAATCTCCATGGCAATAGTTCCCTGGCCGGTGGCTACCGCCAGATCATCGAAGGGATGGATAAAGGTATAGCCGTGCTCCTCGGCCAGCTTATAGGCATACTCACACGCCTCATCATACACGTCGCCGTGAAGCACGACCTCAGCGCCATAGCTCTTGGTACGCTCCACCTTCATCAGCGGCGTGGTGGTCGGCATCACAATGACCGCTTTTACGCCATAGGCCTTGGCCGCGTAAGCCACGCCCTGGGCGTGATTTCCGGCGGATGCGGTAATCAATCCCTTGGAGCGCTCTTCGTCGCTTAAGGTACTGATCTTGTAGTAAGCACCGCGAATCTTGTACGCGCCGGTTACCTGCATATTTTCCGGCTTCAGATATACCTTATTGCCGGTGCGTTCGCTGAAATACGGACTGTATAACAGCTTGGTCTCGATCGCTACTTTTTTAACCACCTCTGAAGCTTCTTCGAATTTTTCCAGTGTAAGCATGTTTTTCTCCTCTTATATTGTATTTTTACAAATTTTGTCAGTCATCATTTTCCTGATGGAACAGGGCGTTCACAAATTCGTCTGCGTCAAACTTCTGCAGATCCTCGATGCTCTCACCCACGCCGATGTACTTCACCGGGATACCAAGTTCGGACTGGATTGCCACCGCGATACCGCCCTTGGCTGTTCCGTCCAGCTTCGTGAGAATGATGCCTGTGATGTCGCAGACCTCTTTGAACTGACGGGCCTGCTCCAGAGCGTTCTGTCCGGTGGTGCCATCCAGGACGACCAGGGTCTCACGGAATGCGTCCGGGTACTCCCGGTCGATAATCCGGTTAATTTTCCGAAGCTCCTCCATCAGATTCTTCTTATTGTGAAGACGTCCCGCCGTATCGCAGAGTAATACGTCCGCATGTCGCGCCTTGGCCGCGCAGACTGCGTCATAAACTACGGAAGCCGGATCTGCGCCCTCGCTGCCGCCGATAATCTCCACGCCGGCCCGGTTCGCCCACTCGGTCAGCTGCTCGCCTGCTGCCGCGCGGAAGGTATCTGCCGCCGCCAGAATCACCTTTTTGCCCTGATCCTTCAGCTTGCCTGCAAGCTTTCCTACCGATGTGGTCTTACCCACGCCGTTGACGCCGATGACCAGCACCACGGACTTCTCCTGCTCGAAGCGGTATGCCACGTCGCCCACCTGCATCTGCTCCTTGATGCTGTTGATCAGAAGCTGCTTGCATTCGGATGGCTCCTTGATGTGCTGCTCCTTCACCTTCTGCTTCAGATCCTCCAGGATAGCGTTGGTGGCATTAATGCCGATGTCGCCCATGATCAGGATCTCCTCGATCTCCTCATAGAAATCGTCGTCAATCGCGGAATATCCACTGAAAATACTGTCAATACCGGCCGCGATGTTTGCTCTGGTCTTGGCAAGACCGGAGACCAGACGGCTGAAAAAGCCTTTTTTTTCCTCAGACATTTCATTTCCCCCTGAATTTAACTATTCATCTAATTCCTCTTCAATCAGGTTTACGGAAACCAGAGTGGAGACGCCCTTCTCCTGCATGGTGATACCATACAGACGATCCGCGGACTCCATGGTTCCCTTCCTATGTGTAATAATAATAAACTGTGTATTCTTTGTCAACTTATGAAGATATTTTGCAAAGCGGTTTACGTTGGAATCATCCAAAGCTGCCTCAATCTCATCCAGCAGACAGAAGGGCGAGGGTTTCAGGTTCTGAATGGCGAACAGGAGTGAAATGGCCGTCAGGGCCTTTTCTCCGCCGGAAAGCTGCATCATGTTCTGCAGCTTTTTGCCGGGCGGCTGGGCGATAATCCGCACGCCTGCCTCCAGCATGTCCGCATCCGGATCCAGCTCCAGGGTTCCCTTTCCGCCACCGAACAATTCTTTGAAAGCCTTGTCAAACTCTACCCGAATCCGGGCAAACTGTTCTTCGAACTGGCGGCGCATGCCTGTATCCAGTTCCGAAATAATGCCCATTAGGGTCTCCTCGGCCTTTACCAAGTCGTTCCGCTGGGTGTTCATAAATTCATACCGCTCTGAGATATTTTTATAATCCTCAATGGCATTCACATTGACATCACCCAGCTTCCGTATCTCATCCTGCAGCACACTGGTCTGCTTCTTCAGTGCCGCCAAATCCATATTCTCTTCCTGTTTCATGGGAAGGGCTGTGTTGTAGGTCAGCTCGTACTCCTCCCACATGTAATCGGTCAGAGAATCCGCCGTTTCTTCCAGTTTTTCCCTCTGACTGTTCAAGCGGAAAACCTCTTTATCCAGCCGGGTCTGCTTATCGGACAGCTCCTCACGCTTCGTAAAGAAATCCTTCTGGCCGGTCAGCAGTGCTTCCCGCTTGCCGCCAAGCTCTGCGGTCTCACCGTTTAAGCGCTCGCTCCTGGCGATCATGTCCTCTATCTGCTTCCGCAAAGCGCCGATGCCTTCCTCTTTGGCTTCAATGTCGGCATTGCCCTTCTGCATACCCTCGTGAATCTCCTGCTCTTCCGTATGAAGTCTCACAAGCTCCCGCTCAATACGGGCCGCGTTTTCATCCACAAAGCCCGCCTTCTGGGTCAGGGCCGCCAGCTTCAGGTGCGCCTTTTCGTTGTCGCCGATGCTCTCAGCCTCGCTCTGCTTCAGCTCAGCCAATCTTGCCTGCGCCGTCTCGATTCTGGCCTCGTTCTGCTTCTCCTGCTCCTCAGACTCCCGTATTTCCCGGAAAATAGCTTCGCGGCTGTCATGAATATCCGCAAACTGCTTCTCGATTTCCGAAAGTTCCTTTCGAAGTCCGGAATAGCCCTCAATAATCTCATCCAGTCTTGCTTTCGCCTGATCGGAATTCATCTTCGCCGTATTCTGTTGCAGATACAGCTGCTGCAGCTCTGTGCTTAAGGACTCTGCCTCCGCGCGCCGCTCCCGGCGCTGTTCCCGCAGGGCTTCGATCTGAAGACGGGCTTCCCGGATATCCGTCTCCAGCTTCTGTACATTCTCTTCCAGCTCGGTCAGCTCCCGCTTCCGGCCAAGCAAATTGCTGGAATTGCGGAAGGCTCCACCGGTCATGGAACCGCCGGGGCTTAAGGACTCGCCCTCCAGGGTAACGATAAAGATGGAATGGTTGTATTTCCGGGCAATGCGGATAGCGTCGTCAATGTGCTCTGCCACCAGTACCCGGCCCAGCAGATGCTGTACTACCCGATCATACTTTTTGTCCGCCCGTATCAGAGTACTGGCAAGGCCGATGGCGCCCTTTTCCTTCAGGGCCTCCGGCTTCGCGAAGCCGCCCCGTCCACCCACGCTGGTCAGGGGCAGGAAGGTGGCCCGGCCAAACCGGTTCTTTTTCAGATATTCAATCAGCTCCTTGGCAGTATCCTCATTTTCCGTGACAATATTCTGGATGCTGCCGCCCAGAGCTGCCTCGATGGCGGTCTCATACCGCTGATCCACTTTGATGAGGTCCGCTACCACGCCCTCGATGCCCGGCACGTTCTTTTTCTGCTCCATGACCTTGCGGATGCTGTTGCCGTAGCCATCGTAGCGCTCGGCCATGTTCCGCAGGGATTCCAGGCGGGAGGATTCCCGGTGAAAAGCGCTCTGGCCAATCTCCAGCTCCTCATTCTTTTTTCCCAGCTCCCGGCGCAGGCCTTCGGCTTCCGCCTCCTTCTCCCGCTGAGCTTCCGACAGTGTAATAATTCTTCCGGAAATTTCTTCCAGTTTCTTCAGATGTCCTTCGTACTGTACCCGCTGCTCTTCCTCACTGCTTTTCGCCAGCAGCAGCTTCTGATTCAGCTCCGTTCTCCGAATCTGGGCCTGCTCCTGCATGGCGTCGTAGCGCTGCAGGCGGCCCTTGGTGGAGGCCCGCTCATTTAACAAACTGATGATGGTGTTCTTGCAGATCTCAGCGGCTGTATTTTCCGCCTCGATCTGCTCCCGCAGCTCCTGTAAGCGCGCATCGGCCTCGCCGGAAACGGAGGCAGCTGCCTCCAGCTGCTTTGCAAGCTCCGCCTGCTCTGCCGCCAGTTTTTCTCTGGCCTCCTGCCGCTCCTTCACATCCGCCGCGATATTTTTCAGACGTCCTTCCAGCTGCTCACCGCCCTGTCGGACGGAGTTGATCTGCTCCTTCAGGACTTCAATCTGGCCTTCCAGCTGCTGACGGCCCAGACCCGCCCTGGACGCCGCTTCCTTCGTCTCATCCAGACGTCGGTTCAGCTCCTCTAACTCTTCTTCGATGCGGGCGTGTTCCTTTTTGATATTCTCATACTGTCCGGTAGTCTCTTTTAACTCCCGATCTGTATCGCTGATTTTCTGCTCCAGTTCCGTCAGCGCCCCCTGGACACGCTCCGTCTCCAAAAGGAACATATTCACATCGCAGAGCTTTAATGCTTCTTTTTTCTTCAGATATTCTCTGGCTGCCGCTGACTGCTTTTCCAGCGGTCCCAGCTGCTTTTCCAGCTCCGCCAGAATGTCGTTAATGCGGACGATGTTCTGCTTCTCGTCCTCCAGCTTCTTCTGGGCCGTGTTCTTCCTGCGTTTGAATTTCACGATTCCGGTGGCCTCGTCGAAAAGCTCCCTGGACTCCTCCGGCTTACTACTTAGAATCCGGTCAATCTGACCCTGTCCGATGATGGAATAGCCCTCTTTACCGATACCGGTATCGTAAAACAGCTCGTTGATATCCTTGAGCCGACAGGCTGCGCCATTGATCAGGTACTCGCTCTCGCCGGAACGGTAGAGACGTCTTGACACCGTCACCTCTTCATAATCTATGGACAGCTGATGATCGGAATTATCCAGCGTAATCGCCACATAGGCATAACTTAAGGGCCGCCGGTTTTCGGTTCCCGCGAAGATGACGTCCTGCATACTGCCGCCTCGCAGCTGCTTCACCCGCTGCTCGCCCAGAACCCAGCGCACCGCGTCCGCCACATTGCTCTTGCCGCTGCCGTTGGGTCCTACAATGCCGGTGATCCCGTTGTGAAAATCGAATACAATCTTATTTGCGAAGGACTTAAAGCCCTGTACTTCTATACTTTTTAAATACATTCCTTACCCCGTTATCCGCGGACTTTTCTGGCCAGAAGTGCCCGGTACGCCGCTTCCTGCTCCGCCGCCTTCTTAGTCCGGCCGCTGCCGCTTCCAAGCACCTTCTCGCCCAATACCACATTTACCGTGAACCGCTTATTGTGATCCGGTCCCTCTTCCTTCACCAGTTCATAGTGAATCGGTTCCTCGGTTTCACTCTGAATCTGCTCCTGAAGGATAGTCTTGCTATCATAAAAGAGTTTTTTGTGCTCGATATCATTTAAGATAAAATGATGTACGAATTCTTTTGCATTAGCAAAACCACCGTCCAGATAAATGGCTCCCAGCAATGCCTCCATGGCGTCTGAGGTGATGGAATCCCGGTCTCTTCCTCCGGTCAGTTCTTCGCCCTTGCCAAGCCTTAGCCATTCGCCCAGGCCCAGATCACGCGCGCACAGCGCCAGGGTCTGCTCACAGACGATGCTCGCGCGGGTACGGGTGGCCTCACCCTCCGGCATGGTCGGATAATTCTGATACAGGAACTCACTGGTGGCAAGCTCCAGTACCGCATCTCCTAAGAACTCCAGGCGCTCGTTGTTCTGCAGGCGGTCCCAGTGGCGCTCGTTGGCATAAGAGCTGTGGCACAGGGCGTGCTCCAAAAGTCTCCGGTCGTGAAAATGGTAACCCAGTTTGTTTTCTAATTCTTCCAGCTTCATTTGTTCTCCTCACAAACAATAACGTAAAAATGTCTCAGAAAAGCCGCAGCCTTTCTGAGACAAGTTTCATATTCTTCTTAGTCCTTCTTCAGATTGCGAATGGCTTCCACCGCGTCGCCGACGGACACGATTTTCTCAGCTTCCTCCTGGGCGATCTCGATGTCGAATTCTTCTTCGATTCCCATGATAATCTGAAATACGTCCAGAGAATCTGCTCCCAAATCGTCTACAAATGTGGTGTCCATGGTGATCTCATCCTCATCCACATTCAGAACATCCGCAATAATTCCTTTCAGTTTTTCAAATTCCATTGTTTCATCCTTCCTCTCTTACGATATTCTCTTTAATCTTATCATTAATCCGCTGCTCTTTAAATGTTACGCACTGGATAATGGAGTTCTTTACTTCTTTTGCTTTGGAGCTTCCGTGGGTCTTCACCACCAGGCCCTTAAGACCCAAAAGCGGCGCTCCGCCGTATTCGGTAGCATCAAAGGACTTCAGCGTCTCCTTCAGCGCCGGCTTCACCAGCAGCGCGCCGATTTTGCTTCGGAGAGTGCTCATCATACCGGCCTTGATCTTGCTGACCAGCACGGCTCCCACGCCCTCATAAAGCTTCAGGATGACATTTCCCACAAAGGCCTCACAGACGATAACGTCCGCCTGTCCGTGGGGAATCTCTCTCGCCTCAATATTGCCCACGAAATTGATACCCTCACACTCCTTCAGAAGCGGATAAGTCTCTTTCACCAAGGCGTTGCCCTTCTCCTCCTCGGCTCCGATATTCACGATAGCCACCCGGGGATTCTTCACGCCCATGACGTGCTCCATGTAGATGGAACCCATTTTCGCGAACTGTACCAGATGAGACGGTCTGGCATCCACGTTGGCTCCGCAGTCAATCAGCAGAGACACGCCTTTTTCCGTCGGAATTAACGGCGCCAGGGGCGGTCTCTCCACGCCCTTGATCCGTCCCACCAGAAGCTGTCCTCCTGCCAGTACGGCTCCCGAGCTGCCTGCCGATACGAAGGCGTCCGCCTTCTCCTCTTTTACCAGCTTCAGTCCGACTACAATGGAAGAGTCCTTCTTCGTCCGGATAGCTGCCACCGGCGGCTCCGCCGTCTCGATCACCTCTGTCGCGTTCACGACCTCTACCTGCTGCTCTCTGTATGAATATCCCTTTAGCTTCTCCCGAATCAGTTCTTCTTTGCCCACGAGCAGAACCTGAATGTCCTCCCGCAGCGCTACGGCTTCCATGGCGCCCTTGATAATCTCGTCCGGCGCATTGTCACCGCCCATTGCGTCCACC
>USDU01000075.1 GCA_900553635.1 uncultured Lachnospiraceae bacterium
GATCTCTCCCTTGGAAAGCAAGACCACCGTCTCCACTCCCGCCGTCTGCGGGAACATATCCACCGGCTGCACCTTCGTAAGCTCATAGCTTCCGTCCGCGCAGAGGATCTTCAGATCCCGGGCGAAGGTGGCCGGGTCGCAGCTCACATAGACAATGCGCTCCGGGGCCATAGCGAGCATGGTCTCAAGGCAGGCGCTGTCACAGCCCTTCCGGGGCGGATCGATGACAATGACGTCCGCGTGAATGCCTTCTTTTTCATATTTCTCAGGCAGAACCTCTTCCGCCTTGCCCAGATAAAATTCCACATTGGAGATACCGTTTAGCTCAGCGTTGTGCTTCGCGTCCTCCACAGCCTGGGGCACGATTTCCACGCCGTAGACCTTTTTCGCGCTCCGGGCCAGAAACAGGGAAATGGTTCCAATGCCGCAGTAGAGCTCCCAGACCGTCTCCTGACCGGATAGGCCTGCATATTCCAGAGCGGTACGGTACAGCTTCTCGGTCTGCACCGGATTTACCTGGTAAAAGGACAGGGGCGAAATCTGATAACTGATATCGCCGATTTTGTCCGTGATATAGGTCTGACCGCGCACCGGAATGATCTCATTGCCCAAAATCACATTTGTGTTCTTCTGATTTACATTCAGGGTCAGGCTGGTCATGCCCGGAATCATAAAGAGGCGGTCCGCCAGTTTCTCGATTTGAGGGAATTTTCGGCTATTGATAACCAGGCTTACCATAATTTCGCCGGTGGCAAAGCCTTTCCGGATCAGCACATGGCGCAAAAGTCCCTTTCCAGTATTCTCATCGTAAGGCTCGATGTGATGCTCATTCAGAAAATCGAGAATCATGTTCAAAATGGTCTGATTCTCCTGGATTCCCAGAGCACAGTCCGTCTCCGGCACGATGCTGTGAGTGCGGCCCGCGTAGAAGCCGGTCACGATACGGCCCTCCTTGTCCTTTCCGAATGGGAACTGGGCCTTATTGCGGTAGCGGTAGGGCTCGTCCATGCCCAGGACCGGGCCCACCGGGGGATCGGTGAAACCACCCAGGCGCTTTAGATCCTCGCGCACCTTTTCTTCTTTATATAAGAGCTGTTTTTCATAAGAAAGCCCCTGAATCTGACAGCCGCCGCAGCGTCGGTGCTGGACGCACCGGGGCTCCTCCCGATCGGGAGACGGCTCCAGAAGCTCTACAAGCCTCGCAAAAGCATAGGTCTTTTTTACTTTCGTCAGACTGACCCGCGCCTTATCTCCGGGAAAGGTATCTTTTACAAAAAGGGGATAGCCATCCATTTTGCCTATCCCCTCTCCTGCGCTTCCCATCGATTCGATTGTCACTTCCACCAAATCGTTCTTTTTCAACTTAAACCTCCGTCTTACGCAGATTAGACTCGAAGAACCGGTTGTAACCAAGCCAGCCCATATTGGTACCTGCTGCCTTGAAGATCTCCTTCATGGTCTCCATCTTCGCGTCTGTATTGTCAGCCAGATTCAGCGCCATAGCCTCGGCCAGGGCCGGTTTCTTCGGGGAGCCGTACTCCAGCTCGCCGTGATGGGCCAGGATGCAGTGCTTCAATTCATTTTCCAGCTTCTTTGGGAAGCCCGGAATCTGATGCGCCCGCTCGGCTACCATCTCGCTGCCCATGGCGATATGGCCCAGCAGCTGTCCCTCATCTGTGTAATCATTTTCCGGAAACTCGGAAAGCTCATAGACCTTGCCGATATCGTGGCACATGGCTGCTGTATACAATAAATCCCGGTTCAGATAGGTATAATTCTTTACATAATACTCGCAGAGCTTCGTTACATTTAGCGTATGCTCCAACAGGCCGCCCACGAAGCTATGATGCACGGTCTTGGCCGCGGAATGGAACTTGAAGCCCTTGATAAATTCCGCATCATCCACGAACAGGCTCTTTAAGAGCGCCCGCAGATGGGGTTCCTGCACCTGATTGGCGTAGCCCATCAGTTCCTGATACATTTCTTCTATATCCCGCTCGCTGACCGGCAGGTAATCCGCCGGATTGTACTCGCCCTCCCGGGCCTTTCTGACGCGCTTTACGTTCAGCTGCAGCGCGCCCTGAAAGCTGGTGGCATCCGCCATAATATCAATATAGTCCATCGCTTCAAAATCATCGATCCCCTGAGAATTGGGATCCCAGATCTTGGCGTCCACCGTGCCTGTCTTATCCTGCAGAATCAGGTTTTCGTATGTTTTTCCATTTTTTGTAACCGCAGACTGACGCTGCTTACACAGATAGATACCGGAAATGCGCTCGCCTTCCCGGATAGTCTCAATATATTTCATCTTTCATACTCTCCTCATAAATTCGTAACTGTCCGTAGCTGTTCAGTACATTCATTCAACGCACTATTTTAACACATCCAGCTTCACACTGCACGCAATTTCTTTATATTCTTCTTTGCCCTGGCGCATGACCTTCACCTGGATCACCTGATCCTTGGAGAATTTCAGCAGCATTTCCTGAATCTCCGTCACGCTCGCAATAGCCTTCCCGCTGATCTCGATGATCACATCGCCCGCCTGCAGACCGCCGTTCAGGGCCGGGGAATCCGGCTCCACATTGGACACATAGACGCCCATGGGAATGCCCTGGATCTCCGCGATCTCCGCAGTCACCTGGCTGCCCTTGATGCCCATGTACACCAGATCCTGGCTGTTAGACAGATGCTCAATGACTGCCTTCATATCGGAAATGGCATAGGCCGTCAGGGCTCGTTCATTGGATGCATGGAGATAGGTGTCCTCAATAAGGCCGATGACCTGTCCGTCCAGATTCACCAGCACGCCGGTACCGCCGTCGGAACGCTCCATATCGGTAATTAGAAGCCGGTATTCGCCGTCGATAACGCTGGTCTTATGGCCCGGCGCCACCAGATTGCCGAATTTCAGGGAACCGGCAAAGCCTGCGGGACTGCCCACGGCAATGACGCTGTCGCCCGCCTTCACACTCTTGGAGCTGCCCAGATCCGCGATTTTTACCACTTCCATGGTGCCCTCGTCCACCGCTGCCAGATTCACGCTCACAATAGCCATATCGGTTACCCGGTCATAATTCTTCAGGACCGCATCCTGACTTTTTCCATCCACAAAAGTGACCTGAAGCTTGCTTGCGTCCTTCACCGGCTCGTAAGGCGTCAGAATCAGAAGCTCCACGCCGTTATTGCCCACCAGAAGACCGCTGATCTCCCGACGACTCTCATAGGTCTCGTTGAACCAGTCGGTGTCGCTGCTGGCTGCCGTCACGGTCACTAAGCTCTTATTTACCTCGCCGGCTACGGCCTTCAGCTTTGTATACAATTTCTGATAATCCGCCAATTCCAGCTCTTGGGGCTCCGTAATCACAACCGTCTCTCCGATCGGCTCCTGGGTCACCTCGTCCGGCTCGTCGTCCCGTGGAATCGTGATCTCCGTCTTCTCCTCCTTACCAAGGGCGCGCTCCATAAACGGCTGAAGCTTCACGAACACGAAGCAGGCCACCGCGCCACACAGAGCCGCCACCAACAGCCAGTAGCAGAGCTGGCGGAACCGTCTGGTCTGGTAAAAGGGCTGTTTTTTTATCTTTTCTTTTACAAAGGAAAATTCTTCATCGTTTGATTTTCTCTCTTCTGCCATAGAAACCCTCCGAAGCCAATAAGGAGAGTTTGGGACCGAGTCCCAAACTTGGATATCACGAATTGCTCCGCCTTACGGCTCCCGCAATTCTACGCCCATTCGGAATCCGCAGATTTGCTCCGCAAATCGCTACTTCCTCATGTGCGGCGGCTTCCAAAGAGAAAGTCCTTATCATGCAAGCATGAACGGCCTTCCTCCTTGTAACCCTTGATATCCATATTTTAATACATTTTTACAGGAGTGTCCACATATAAAAACCCTCTTTTCATTCTATCCAAAGTGCGGTATACTTTGGGTATTATGAATAGAAAAGCTTATCACACACTGGAATTTTATAAAATTATTGAGCGTCTGGCTTCCGAGGCTGGAAGCGCAGGCGGACGCAAGCGCTGTATGGAACTTACCCCCATGCAGGATCTGGCGGCGATTACGGCCGCACAACAGGAGACTGAGGACGCCCTGACGAGACTTTACCGCAGAGGCGGCGTGGGCTTCTCCGGCACCAGGGACGTACGCGCTTCCCTGAAGCGTCTGGAAATCGGAAGCACCTTAAATATTCCGGAGCTTCTGGATGTCTGCTCCCTTCTGGAGACAGCGGCCCGGGCGAAGCAGTATGCCCGTCAGAACGAGGGCCGGGAGGAAGATCCGGATTCCCTCGATCCACTTTTTGACGCGCTGGAGCCCTGTACCCAGCTCTCCGGCGAAATCCGCCGCTGTATTCTCTCGGAGGATGAGATAAGCGACGACGCCAGCCCTGCCCTGCACCATGTACGCCGCACCATTCTGGCGGCCAACGACAAGATTCATTCGACCCTGTCCGGCATGGTCAATGGCTCCGCGCGGACTTATCTGCAGGATGCCGTCATCACCCAGCGAAACGGCCGCTACTGTATCCCGGTCAAGGCCGAATACCGCAGCCAGGTGCCCGGCATGATTCACGACCAGTCTTCCACCGGTTCCACCCTGTTCGTGGAGCCCATGGCCGTCGTAAAACTGAATAATGATTTAAAGGAATTATATCTGAAGGAGCAGGAAGAAATCGAGCACGTTCTGGAAGCCTTAAGCAACCAGACCGCGTTCTGTACTGAGGAGCTGGACCAGGACTACGATATCCTGACCACCCTCGACTTCATTTTCGCCAAAGCCAAGCTGGCTAAAAATATGAAGGCCACCCGCCCCCGCTTCAACGAAAAAAGGCAGATCTATATTAAGGAAGGCCGTCACCCGCTGCTGGATCCGAAGAAGGTGGTCCCTGTCACCATCCGTCTGGGACAGGACTATGATCTGCTCATCGTCACCGGTCCTAATACCGGCGGTAAAACGGTATCCCTGAAGACCACCGGCCTTCTGACTCTGATGGGCCAGGCCGGACTCCATATTCCCGCCGCCCAGAATTCTGAACTGGCCGTCTTCGACGACGTGTACGCAGATATCGGCGACGAGCAGAGCATCGAGCAGTCCTTAAGTACTTTCTCGTCCCATATGACCAACATCATCCGGATTCTGAACGAGGCTTCCTTAAATTCACTGGTGCTTTTCGACGAGCTCTGCGCCGGAACCGACCCCACCGAGGGCGCGGCCCTGGCTATCGCGATTCTGTCCCATTTGCATAAAATGGGCATCCGCACCATGGCCACCACCCACTACAGCGAGCTGAAGGTCTTCGCCCTCTCCGCTGACGGCGTGGAAAATGCCTGCTGCGAATTCGACGTGGAAACCTTAAGCCCCACCTATCGGCTTCTCATCGGTATTCCCGGCAAGAGCAATGCCTTTGCCATCTCCAGGAAGCTGGGGCTGCCCGACTTCCTCATCGAGGACGCGAAGGGTCACTTAAGCGAGCAAAATGAGAGCTTCGAGGATCTCTTATCCGATCAGGAGAGCAGCCGCCGCACCATTGAGCTGGAGCAGGCAGAAATTCAGGAACATAAAGAGGAAATCCGTTCCCTCCGGGAGGCTCTGGAGAAGAAGCAGGAGAAGCTGGACGCCCAACGCGACCGCATCCTGCGAGAAGCCAACGAGCAGGCCCGCAAAGTCCTGCAGGAGGCCAAGGATTATGCCGACGAGACCATGAAGAACTTCCATAAGTTTGGCAAGGCAAACATTTCCGCAAGTGAGATGGAGGCGGAGCGGGCCAAGCTGCGGGAGCGTATGAAGAAGACCGAAAAGGCCATGAGCAAGGATGTGGCCAAGAAGCCGAAGAAGGCGCTGAAGGCCTCCGACCTGCACCTGGGCGATACCGTAAAGGTACTGAGCCTGAACCTGCAGGGCACCGTCAGCACCCTGCCCGACGCCCGGGGCAATCTCTATGTGCAGATGGGTATCCTGCGCTCGCAGGTGAAGCTCACCGATCTGGAGCTGGTGGAGGAGGCTGTCATCACCGCCAAGCAGTTCCAGCGCACCAGCGCAGGCAAGATTAAGATGAGCAAGTCTGCCAGCGTCAGCACCGAGATCAACCTTATCGGCATGACTGTAGACGAGGCTCTGGCCCATCTGGATAAATATCTGGACGACGCTTACCTGGCTCATCTTCCTTCCGTCCGCATCGTACACGGAAAAGGTACCGGAGCGCTCCGGAAGGCCGTACAGGGTCTCTTAAAGCGCAACAAATATGTAAAATCCTACCGCCTGGGCGAGTTCGGCGAGGGCGACGCAGGCGTTACGATTGCAACCTTTAAACAGGAGTAGAAGAATGGTAGCAAAACAGAAAATTCTCATCGTCGACGACGATAATAATATTGCAGAGCTGATTTCTCTGTATCTGACCAAAGAATGCTATGAGACCATGATTGTAAATGACGGCGAGGAGGCCCTGAAGGTTTTCGATACCTTCAAGCCCCAGCTGATTCTGCTGGATCTGATGCTGCCGGGCATCGACGGCTATCAGGTCTGCAGAGAGATCCGCGCCAAGTCGGGCACGCCGATCATCATGCTGTCCGCCAAGGGCGAAGTCTTTGACAAAGTTCTGGGGCTTGAGCTGGGCGCGGACGACTACATCATCAAGCCCTTTGATTCCAAGGAGCTGGTGGCCCGGGTTAAGGCCGTGCTCCGACGGTATCAGCCTGTGAAGCCTGCGGAACCCTCTGCGCCTGCCGCCAAGATCGTGGAATACCCGGATCTGGTCATCAACCAGACCAATTATTCCGTGCTCTATCAGGGCAGGCCCGTGGATATGCCGCCCAAGGAGCTGGAGCTTCTGTATTTTCTGGCTTCCTCTCCCAATCAGGTGTTTACCAGAGAGCAGCTTCTCGACCACATCTGGGGCTACGAGTATATTGGCGACACCCGTACCGTGGACGTCCACATCAAGCGTCTCCGGGAGAAGATCGGAGATCATCCCAGCTGGAGTCTGACCACGGTCTGGGGCATCGGCTACAAATTTGACGTCAAAGGATAACGGATGATGAAGCACTCTCTTTACCTGAAATTCATACTGGCCTATATCATCTTCGGCTTCTTAAGCTTCTTTACCATCGCGGTATTCAGCTCCCAGATGACGCTGAATTACCTGACCGAAAAAGAGGCGGAGGATCTGTATCGGGAAGCCAACTATATTTCCTCGAATTTCGTGCGGAACTATTACTCGGACGCTGCAGATTCCCGCTCCCTGGCTACGATTCATTCCCATTTTCAGGCGCTGGATACTTATCTGGACGCTGATATCTGGCTCATGAACACGGACGGCACGGTACTGGTCAACTCCGCAGGAAACTATTCCAGCGAGTCTGCCACGGTCATCGAGGATTTTGATCCGACGGATATGGGCAGCAATTATTATATGATCGACGACTTCTATGGCATGTTCCGGGAGAACACGCTCTCGGTGGCCGCGCCTGTCACCTACAATTTCAAGCCCCGGGGCTATGTGCTGATTCATCTGCCCATGTCAGTGCTGACCGGGGAGCGGGATGCCCTGTTAAATATCACCTACATGACCCTGCTCTTTATTTTCGCCTTTTCCCTGTTGGTGCTGGGCGTCTTTACCTTCGCCGTGTACCGTCCTCTGCTGAAAATCACGTCGGCTGCCAGGCAGTACGCAGAGGGTAATTTCTCCTACGCCCTGGAGATTGCCGGGGAAGATGAGATTGGCCAGCTGGCCGCCACCCTGAACTATATGGCCCATGAGCTGGGTGAGACCGACGAATACCAGAAGAAATTTGTAGCAAATATTTCCCACGATTTCCGCTCACCGCTGACCTCGATTAAAGGCTATGTGGAAGCGATTCTGGACGGTACCATCCCCGCGGAAATGCAGGAGAAGTACCTGAAAATCGTTCTCATGGAGACCGAACGTCTGAACAAGCTGACCAGCGGACTTCTGACCTTAAATTCCTTCGACACGAAGAAAAACCGGCTGGATATCACGGATTTCGATATCAACGCCGTCATCAAGGATACGGTATCCTCTTTTGAGGGCCGCTGTACAGCCCGCCATATCTCCATGGAGCTGCTCTTCGACGCCAGACAACAGTTTGTCTCCGCAGATATGGGCAAAATTCAGCAGGTTATGTACAACCTTCTGGACAACGCCATCAAATTCAGTCCGGACAATTCTGTCATCACCATCGAGACAACCCTGCGGCACGAGAAGGTCTTTATCTCCGTCAAGGACCAGGGCATCGGCATTCCCCGGGACAGCATGAAGAAAATCTGGGAACGTTTCTACAAGACCGACACCTCCCGGGGCAAAGATAAAAAGGGAACCGGTCTGGGACTGTCTATCGTGAAAGAGATTATCGCATCCCATGGGGAGCATATCAACGCCATTTCCACGGAAGGCGTGGGGACAGAGTTTATTTTTACGCTGCCAAGGGTGCATACAGAAGAAGAGTAAAGAAAAAGGGCGCCACCCATCCAAAGCAGAATGGGCAACGCTCTTTTCCGGGATTTTCGGTTATTACAGTTCTTTTCGCAGGATGTCTCCCACTCCGCCACCGGTATGAATCAGATAAAACTCTTCCTTTGTATACCCTGTTTCCTCCATGGCCGTAAAGGCGATGGCATCAAAAGCGGAAATAGAAGCCAGGGTGCTGGCAGAGGAGATGATTCCCCATTTATCCGGCTCCCGGTCAATTTTAATTTTCAGTACGATATCCGCCGCCTGACCCAGCTTGGAGTTTTCATTCTCTGTCACACCAATGACCGTCAGGCCCTTTTTCTGTGCCGCCGGAATGTAATTCAGAATCTCCTGGGTATTGCCGCTTTTACTCAGCAGAATCAGAATATCGCCCTGCTGCATCGCCCCCAGACCTCCGTGGATGGAGTCTGCCGGAGACAGGAAGAATGCGGGAATCTCCACAACTGAAAGCGTGTGGGCAATCCGCTTCGCCGCCTGTCCTGCCGTTCCGCATCCGGCCAGAATAACCTTCTTACTGTTCTTCTTTACCTGGCACAGCAATTCGGTAATCTGGGACATCACATTGTAATCTACTCGTTCTGCTACTTTACGAATCGTCTCCGCTTCGTCTATCATGACCTGTTTCAAACGTTCTTTTCTGTCCATAATTATTCTCCCAGCTTCAGACCACTCTGCAGGCTTAAGAGGCGGATGCCCGAGGGCGTCCGGAACACGTTTCTGCAGAAGGCCTCTATCGCCTCACTTTTCTTCTGTCCCTCATAGGAATTTACCAGGAAATCCGCCTCCAGAAGAATCTGATAATCGATTCCTTTCACATTCGTATAAGTATGATGATGACCTACCAGGAAGCTTACACGGGAAATCAATTCTACGTCGTAGCCAAGCTCCGTCAGCATTTTTTCCGCCAGTGCCGGCCCCTCTTCCTCCTGATGCTTCCCTGTACACTTTCCATATTTTCCCAGGCAAACTTTAATACCAATGTCATGGACGATAGCCGCCGTCTCCAGAATCTCCTGGGTCTGCTCATCCAGTTCTTCCATCTTTCCTATCTGCCGCGCGAAGCCCCACACCTTCAAAAAATGCTGGATCCGCATGGGATCTCCACGATCAAATTCCATCATGGTTTCCAGAAGCTTTACCTGCTTTGTTTCGTCCATAACACAGCTCCTTATAACAGAATCGGTGACTCATACAGCTTCTCCGGCATACGGATCTGCACGCAGCCGCCGTCTACCGCCAGAGTTTCACCGGTAATGCCGTCACTCTCCCCGCTTGCCAAAAATAATACCGCCGGAGCGATTTTTTCTGCTGTGTTTAATTCAGGAAGCGCGCCCATCAGGCGGAAGCTCTCCAACACATGGGCCGGTCGTTTCTCGTTATTGGTCACGGTCGTACCCGGCGCTACCGCATTGACATAGATTTCATGGGGTCCCAGCTCCAGAGCCATAGCACGGGTCAGATTTACAACTGCCGCTTTAGCCGCGCAGTACACGCTCATGCCTCGTTCTCCGTAATAAGCTGCCGTAGATGCAATATGTATGATCTTGCCCTTCTTTTTTTCATCAATCATATCTTGTGACACAGCCTGGCTTAAAAAATATACGGACTCGATATAATCACTGAAGCCCTTGCGGAAATCCGCCCGGTTCGTCTCCAGGAATGGTTGTCCCTTCCACCAGGCTGCGTTATTAACCAGAATATCGATCCCGCCGAAAACTTCCTTCATCCGTTTCAGAAGCACCTCCGGCGCATCCTCCGCATAGAGGTCACAAAGTGTATACTCTGCCTTTCCTCCCTTTTCACGGATCTCCTTTACCACCGCTTCACAGCGCTCTGCATTTCGTCCCATAACCATAACCAAAGCGCCTTCTGCTGCGAACAGCTTTGCCGTCTCATACCCGATACCGCTGCTGCTAGATCGGAAGAGCGTCGTGTAGGGAAAGAGTGTAGATCTC
>USDU01000076.1 GCA_900553635.1 uncultured Lachnospiraceae bacterium
AACGTCCGCCGATGTAATCATCCATAAAGAATGCTGCCAGATAGTCGTCGCTCTTAGCCAGCGGAGAGGTCTCGCTGGTGACAGCTACCATATGCCTGGAAGCGTCCAGACCTGCCTTTGCGAGCGCGTCCTTGACGAAGGACTCATTTGTCAGAGTCTCCAGAGTCGTACCGGACTTGGATACCAGTACAAACAGGGAATGAGCCACATCGATAGAAGCCAGTACGGCCGCCGCGTCGTCCGGGTCTACGTTGCTGATGAACTTCGCTTCCATCTTGAAGGTGTCATTCTTCTTTGCCCAGTTCTCCAGCGCCAGGTACATTGCACGGGGACCCAGGTCGCTGCCGCCGATACCGATCTGAACGACAGTGGTGAATTTCTCGCCTGCCGCGTTGGTGATTTCGCCTGCGTGTACCTTATTCACAAAGTCCGCTACCTTCTTCTGCTGCTCTACGTAGAACGCGCGCTTGTCCACGCCGTCCGCTACTACTGCGTCGCCCAGCTGGCCGCGGGTCAGCTGGTGAAGCACCAGACGCTTCTCACCGGTGTTGATCACCTCGCCGTTATAGAGCGCCGCGAACTTCTCTGTCAGCTGCGCTTCCTTTGCCAGCTTCGCCAGTACTGCCAGTACGTTATCGTCTACGGCCTTTGCGGCGTAGTTGTATGCCATGCCTTCTGCCATTGGCACACTGTATGTCTTCACACGCTCTGATCCGTTCTCACCGGACATGACTTCCGCCAGGTTTACGCGTGCGGTGTCTTTCAGCTCCTGATAGGATTTCAGGGTATCCAGATTTTTCCATTCAACCATGATAGATAATTCCTCCATTTCTGATAAGCTTACCACTCTCCGTTTTTATGACACAATTCTCCTCAGTCAGTGTCCGGGAGCAGAGCCTATATTCTTTTGCATTGTATCACATTTACATCGATTGATCTACCCTGCGAAATATTTTAAATTTTTTTAATTTTCTACTGGACAAACTCTTAAACTTATGCTATTATATCATTTGTTGACGGCAAGTCACAAAAACGGCGTGTGGCTCAGCTTGGTAGAGCGCTACGTTCGGGACGTAGAGGTCGCAGGTTCAAATCCTGTCACGCCGACGAATGAAAAGGAATCCTTGGAGAAGGGTTCCTTTTTTGTGATAGAAATGAAAGAGCGATGCACTGATTTTCCGACGCTTCGCTCTTTCGTTTTATGCCCGTCTCTTCTTTTTCTTCTTCGCCAACGGACGGAAGACCGTCACCCTGCCAATAAAACAGATAATCTGCACCAGAATAACGCCCACCGTCACGCCGATGCTGTCGATAGCCACGTCCCGCTTCGACGGTCCGCGGCCCGCCACAAAGGACTGGTGGTACTCGTCCAGCGCCGCGAAGCCCACACAAAAACCGCCTGCCAGAAGCAGCAGCCAGATCCCGCGCACACCGTATACATACAGCGGAAAGGATACCGAGACCGCCAGCAGAAAATATTCTGTCATATGAGCCAGCTTCCGCACCGGATAATTGATTCTCTGAATATACTGCGCCTCCTCCTGCGCGCTCCAGTGCAGATCAAAGCTCTCATTTGCCGTCTCGACGATGATTTCACTTACCTTGTAGCTTAAATTCCCCGATGTGATTCCATCCTGGGCCGAGAAACCGTAGATGACATACATCATGGCCAACGCCGGAAGGAAGGACAGGGGCTTTAAAATCGCTCTTAATAATGCTTTTATCATAACGGGGCTATCATAGCACCATTTCCCCGGGCTGTCTAGGCGGTAAACGGAAGATTAAGGAAACACTAAGAAAATTTACGCTTCCCGCACCGCGTCCTTCATGGCTTTCACATACTCCTTCACCTTTGGCACACACTCGGTTCCGTAGGCCACGCAGAGCTTCACGATGGCGGAACCCACGATGGCACCGTCGGACTGAGAGGCCATGTTCTTCGCCTGCTCCGGGGTAGAGATGCCAAAGCCCACGGCGCAGGGGACGTCCTTCGCCTCTTTTACCAGCCTCACCATGGCTCCGATATCCGTGGTAATCTCAGTCCGGGTTCCGGTAACGCCTAAGGAAGATACGCAGTAAACGAAACCGTTCGCCTCTTTTGCGATCATTTTGATGCGTTCATGGGATGTGGGCGCAATCAGGGAAATCAAATCCAGTCCGTACTGCCTGCACGTGCTGTCAAATTCCTCCTTTTCTTCAAAGGGCACATCCGGAAGAATCAGGCCGTTCATACCGATTTCCGCTGCCCGGCGAATAAAGTCTTCGGTACCTTTTCCATAGGAAAATACCACATTGGCGTAGGTCATGAATACCATGGGAATATCGGTCTTTTGCCGGATCCGCTCTACCATGGCAAAGATCTTGTCCGTGGTCACACCGCCCGCCAGGGCCCGCATATTGGCCGCCTGAATGACCGGACCCTCTGCGGTAGGGTCTGAAAACGGAATACCCAGCTCAATCAAGTCCGCGCCCGGATAATCCAGTCCTGCGGAAATGGAGTATACCGGCGCTATCTGTCCATATTCATCCTGGCAGAAATAGGACTTCATGCCGTGGAAGATACCTAAGCGGCCTGTGGCGATAGTAGCCGCCGTCTCCGCCGTATTGACACCCCGTCCTGCCGCCTCGCAGCCAATCAGCTGCACCTCCGGATCCTCGATGAAGTGGTAGAAGCTTCCGATGGCATTGGAGCCGCCGTCGGAGCGGGCTGTCACCCGAAGCTCCTCCGGTAAAGTCTCCTCCAGGGCCGCCAATGAATGGTACCGGACCGCTGGGAATGTCTCATCCAAGCCTTTGAATAGCTGACTTTCTCCGGTCTTATGGATCAGCTTTTTCTTGCCGTGCATCAGCTCTTTTGCGTAGGAGACCGTTCCGCCGAAGGCCTTGCAGATGGCCTGATGCCCCAGGCAGACTCCGAAGATGGGAACCTTGCCCGCGAAATGTCGGATGACCGGAATACAGATGCCTGCGTCCGCGGGTCTGCCGGGGCCGGGAGAATGGCGTCCACCGCATCTATCGTTCCGGATGATTCCGGTGACAGTGGAACCCAGATGCATCACATGGGAGAAATGCTCCACAGTCATGTATTTCTCCACCTGTACCGTGCCGATTTTGCTGATTTTTCCGATATCATTTCGTCCCAGATCCACCAGCATATTGTGCTCGGCCAGCTCTTTTTCGTCCTTCAAAAGTCCTTCCTCCAGCTCCCGGTCCTCTTCCTTTGTCCGTCCCCTGGGGCGGGTGCCCGCCAACGGGAAGGTGCTTAAATGACCATCCTCCAGCTTCACCAAAGTCTCCGGGGACGCGCCCGCGATCTCGATATCATCGCTGGAGAAGTAGCCTACCAGGCCGCCGGTAAATGGGGGCAAGCCTTCCAGCACCGGGCTTTTGTAGTCCTTCAAAATTTCCCGGAGGGCTTCGCCCGGGTGGGTGACCTTTCGTACTTCCACAGTCTCTGATGCGTCTGTGGCATCTGTTTTCCCTGCCTCAGCCTCCTGCGTCTTTGCCCCTATCCGGGCCTCCGCCGTCCGCCGGATGGTCAGCTCCCCGTCCGTCAGATTCAGCTCCAGCGTGGGATGACAGCCCAGAAAGGAATATCGGCCCCAGCTCTCGGTCTGGCTGGCACTCTCCAGCAGGTAGCAATGGCGGCTGGAGCCCCGCAGGGTCCTAAGTACTTCCACCGGCGTGTAGCGGTCTGCGTACAGCTCCCGGCATACGGGAATTCTGCGGTATTCGCCCGACGCCACTATCTTCTTTACTTCTTCAAGGCTTGGATACATCACTTTTTCCTCCTGTCCTAAAAAGAATGTGCCTTGGCACATTCTCGCGCCGAGGCGCGGTTGCTTCAGCAACCATCTACCACTGCGCCGAGTGCGATAATATTTTTTATGTAATAGGGGATTCCATAGGAATTTCCTATTACATAAAAAAATCCCTGACAGACTTCTACATCTGTCAGGGACGAGTTTTACAAATTATATACCACCCGCGGTACCACCCTGTTTCACGGAATGAACCGTGCTCTTTGCGGAATACCTACATATTCCCGGCAACTGACGTATGCCCTACGTCGCAGAATACTTGGTTTACATCTTGTGTAACCTTTGGCTGCGCCCTCAGCGGTCCATTTGATATCCTGCATCTCGATCCGGCTCCCACCTCCCCGGACTCTCTGGGCGCGCATGAACATCGTTATCTCCGCTTCAACGGTTTAGTTCGTTAAATTTTTATTAACTTATCACGATGGTAGGGATTTGTCAACCCCTTTTTCTATTCTCGTTTTTTCTTTTTCTTGTATTCGAAAATTTTTGTTTTTTATACCCTATTTCTTAATTATTTCCGGTATGGCTCATAACAGCCGCGGAATAGGGCGGCATATAAATCTCAATCTTGCCGTCGCACACTAGATAGTGGGCTTTTTCCAGGTTAAATTCTTCTTCCATGGACAGCACCTGGCGCTCAAACAGTTCGCCGTCCGAAATCTCGATCTGCCAGACCGGAATCGTCATGCGCTCGGCCTCCTCTGTATTATTGATAATGGTCAGCACATGGTTGTCGCCCAGGAATCGGCCGAAGGCGAAATGTCCGCCTTTGGCGTACACCGGGATGCCGCTGCCCCGACGACAGGCCGGATTCTCCTTGCGGACGCGGATCAGCTCTTTGTGGTATCGGATCAGATCCTGATCCTCATGGCCCCAGGGATAGGTTCTTCGGCTGTCGGGATCGGTGAATCCGCAGACGCCGGCCTCGTCACCATAGTAAATGGTCGGCGCGCCGTGCCAGGTCATCATCATGGCCACCGCCTCCCGGAAGACCGCCTTGGAGACGCCTTCCTCGGCCGCCTCGCTGCCCAGTTCATCCACGCGGCCCACCTTATGGTTGGTGCGGGTCAGAAAACGGGAATGGTCGTGGTTCGAAAGCTGATTCATGGCAATCAGATAGGACTGGCCCGTAAAGGCGCAGGATTTTTCCCGCAGGGTATCAATAAAGGCATTCGCATTGTTCATCAAATCCGGCTCCCTGCCGTCGCTGTGCTTCTCCATGCCGGTCAGATACCAGGTGATGGGCTCCATGAAGGTGTCGTAATTCATAATGGAATCCCACTCGCCGCCCTTCAGCCAGCTGGTGGCGTCGCCGTAGTGCTCCGCATAAATGACAGCCTCCGGATTGGCCTCCTTCACATTTTTCCGGAAATCCTGCCAGAATTTGTGGTTGAAATCCGCGGACAATCCTAAATCTGCCGCCACGTCCAGACGCCAGCCATCCACATTATAAGGCGGAGAAACCCATTTCCGGGCAATGCCCATAATATAGTCATAAAGCTCCTGAGAGGTCTCGTAGCTCAGCTTCGGCAGGGTGTCGTGACCCCACCAGCCGTCGTAATAGGGATTGTACGGCCACTCATGGGTATTATTGAACTTGAAGAAATTCCGGTAGGGACTTTTCTCGGAGACATAAGCGCCCTTTTCGTAGTCGCCGTCATCCTCGTAAATGCATTCCCGATCCAGCCATTTGTTGAAGGATCCACAGTGGTTAAAGACGCCGTCCAGCAGCACGCGCATGCCGCGTTTATGCACTTCCTCCACAAAATGGATAAAGAATTCGTTGCTGGCCTCCAGGTTTTCCTTGCTCACTACACGCTTAATATACTTTGTCGCTTTTTTATTATCCAGCTCACCCGGTGGGAGCAGATCGCCGCCATCCTCCTTGATCACTGTATAATGGGGATCGATATAATCATAATCCTGACAATCGTATTTATGATTGGACGGGGACACGAATATCGGGTTCATATAAATGACCTCGATGCCCAAATCCTGCAGATAATCCAATTTATCCAGGATGCCCTGCAGATCGCCGCCGTAGAACCGGCGCACGTCCATGCCCTCAGGCGGTTCGCTCCAGTCCTTTACCTGTTCCACCTGCTGGTGGATATAGCTGTATTCTCCTGTCAGCACATCATTGGTGGGATCGCCGTTGCAGAAGCGATCCACGTAGATCTGGTACATGACCGCGCCCTTGGCCCAGTCCGGCGTAGCGAAGCCCGGAATGATGCGGAAAGCATAGCTGTCCTGCAGATTATTGGTGATGCTCAGCTTATTATAAAAAAGCCGCTCCTCATCGGAACGGATTTCAAAATAATAATAGATGGTGTCAGTTCCTACTTCAATGTCAATCTCATAATAATCAAAGCGGCCTCTGGAACAGACCTTCGTCATCAGATTCCGTTCCTCTCCGCTGATAAAATATACACTTTCCACATTATCTTTCGCAGTTCGAAAGCGCAGCTTCACCCGGTCGCCCGCCTTCGGCTCCAGCGGAATCCGGAAGCCCTCCGACTCCTCCACGAAAAGCGCCTGTCGGTTAATCTTTCCCATAATTCTCTCTCTTTCTGTCACAGCCGCTCTCCCGTGGCCGATTCCCGATTATCATTTTATAATACCGGTTCTTTCATTTCAACATTTGTTTATTCCGTAACAATCTTTACCCACGTCACTGTTTTTGTCCTATATATTCCGTCTCTGCCGGTTTCACGGATGTTTTTACATAAAGTGAAACAGACAGCTTACGCTGTCTGTTTCAGGAGAAGGTATTTCTTTTTACTTATGGGGTGTAGCAAAAACTATATAATGTATTGGGGGTTTTACGAGTATTATTATATCATAATGTCGCGATAAGTGTGCACAAACTTCACAAAAATCAGCATTAGTTTTTGTGAAATATTCACAATAGTAATCCGTCATAATGACGAAAATGCTGATCTGGTACTGTAAAAAAGGGATCTCACTAAATCGTGAAATCCCTAAAAGCTCACTTTTATACAGCCGGTACGGCCTCTTCCTTTTCAAACAATGCCTCAAACTCGTCCCGGGAGATCTTTTCTTTCTCCAGAAGCAGGGCTGCCGCTGCGTCCAGGACGTCGCGGTGGTCCAGGATGATGGCTTTGGCCTTATCGTAGCACTCGTCCACGATACGCTTAACCTCCGAATCGATCTTGCTTGCCACGTTCTCGCCATAACCCTTGGTGTGGCCGTAGTCACGGCCCAGGAAGACTTCCTCGTCGGAATCATAGCTGACCAGACCAAGCTCGTCGGACATGCCGTACTTGGTCACCATGGCGCGGGCCACTCTCGTAGCCTGCTTGATATCCTGGGAAGCGCCGGTGGTAATATCGTCAAAAATCAGTTCCTCGGCGATACGGCCTCCTAAGGATACCTCGATATCCTGCAGCATCTTTCCCTTGGTATTGAACATCTCATCCTTCTCCGGCAATGGCATGGTGTAACCGGCCGCTCCTACGCCGGTGGGAATGATGGATACACTGTATACAGGACCCACATCCGGCAGCACGTGGAACAGAATCGCGTGGCCTGCCTCGTGGTACGCGGTGATGCGCTTCTCCTTCTCGGAGACGATGCGGCTCTTTTTCTCCGCACCGATGCCCACCTTCACGAACGACTTGCGGATATCCGCCTGGGTGATATAAGGACGATTGTCTTTGGCTGCCAGAATGGCTGCCTCATTCATCAGATTTTCCAGATCCGCGCCGGTCATGCCTGCGGTGGTCTGGGCTATCTGCTTCAAATCCACATCCTCTGCCAACGGCTTATTCTTCGCATGAACCTGCAGAATCTCTTCTCTGCCGCGCACATCCGGTCTGCCCACCATGATCTTACGGTCAAAACGGCCCGGACGTAAGATAGCCGGATCGAGAATGTCCACTCGGTTGGTGGCCGCCATGACGATGATGCCCTCGTTGACGCCAAAGCCGTCCATCTCCACCAGCAGCTGGTTCAGGGTCTGCTCACGCTCATCATGACCGCCGCCCATACCGCTGCCGCGGCGTCTCGCCACTGCGTCAATCTCGTCGATAAATACAATACAGGGGCTGTTCTTCTTGGCGTCCGCGAACAGATCACGGACACGGGAAGCACCTACACCGACGAACATCTCTACGAAATCCGAACCGGAGATACTGAAGAACGGCACGCCTGCCTCGCCTGCGACGGCCTTAGCAAGCAGGGTCTTACCGGTTCCGGGAGGACCCTCCAGCAACACGCCTTTCGGGATACGCGCGCCTACCTGAGTATATTTCTGGGGAAGCTTCAGGAAATCTACAATCTCACGAAGCTCTTCTTTTTCTTCCTGCAGACCTGCCACATTTTTAAAGGTGGTGTTAATCTGCTCCTGGGTGGTCATACGTGCCCGGCTTCTGCCGAAATCCATCATCTTGCCGCCACCGCCGCCGTTGGCCTGACGGTTCATCAGGATCATCATAACGACTACGGCCACTACAGCCGCCAGAAGAGGCGCGCCCAGGGTCGCCATCCAGTTATTGGTGCTCACTGCAGCGAAGGCTACCGCCACATTCTCAGACTCCAGAAGCTCTCTGGCCTCTGTGGTGTCTGCCACATTCACATCCTGACGGCTGCCGTCCTTCAGGGTCAGGCGCACCGTGCCGGTAGGTGTAGCTTCGGACTGGCTGATCACGGCAGATACTACCTCGCCGTTCTCCACGGCAGTCTCAAACTGCTGATAGGTATACAGATTTTCCATGTCCATCCGCTTTACGTAGGTACTGAACAGATAGACCAGCACCAGTAAAAATACGAAATAGATTCCGGAAATCCGAAATTGTCTGTTGTTCAAAATGTGTCCTCCTTAAAACTAGCTGTATAATTCCGTACGTTCAGCAGCGCCGTTCGCGGTTAGTCTACGAATTCAAGTACGCCGATGTACGGCAGATTCCGGTACTTCTGATCGTAATCCAGGCCATAGCCCACCACGAACTCATCCGGAATCGTAAATCCGGTGTATTCCACGTCCACATCTACGACTCTGCGGTCCGGCTTGTCAAGCAGGGTACACAGGGTCATGGTCTTCGGGTTACGCTGTCCCAGAAGCTTTACCAGGTGGCTTAAGGTCCGTCCGGAATCGATGATGTCCTCTACAATAATCACGTTCTTGCCCTGCAGCGGCTCGTCCAGGTCCTTGCTTAAGCGTACCACGCCGCTGGACTTGGTCTCCGCGCCGTAGCTGGATACCTGCATAAAGTCGATGGTCACCGGCACGGTAATTCTCTTGGCCAGCTCGCATACAAAGAATACGCTGCCCTTCAGGATACAAATCAGGTGAACCTCTTCGCCTGCAAACTTTTCGCTGATCTTCTGTCCCAGCTCTCTGATCTTCGCGTCTACTTCCTCTTCGGGAATCATAACTCTGATTTTTTCAGCCATGTTCATTTCCTCCGCTTATCTGTACTTTTAAAATGTTCCTTGTCTCTTCCGTGACCTTGTACGCTTCGCTGATACGATGCCCCGGAATCCATACAATATGCGCTCCATCCGCCAGCAGCAGAAGCTCGTCCCGCTCAGATGCCGGCACCTTTTCATCAATCAGATACGCCTTCAGCTTTTTGCGCCCGTGCGCTCTGTTAATCTCCAGATAATCCCCGGGCTTACGCCCCCGGATCTCCAGACATTTTTTTATTTTATCATAGTCAAACCATTTCGTATATGTTTTTTGGGGAATAATTTCAATTTTTTCCGCTGCCAACAGGGTAAATTCCCATATCTGTCCCCGAATCCGGACGCTGCCCGGAATCTCCGGGCAGATCGATGCAGGGCTGCCCTGCTGCCGCGCCGGCTTCCCGCCGCGGCTGATCCGCACGCCCTCGTATTCCCGTCTGGCGCTGCGGCCATTTGGCAGGTCGATCCGGCTGCCGGTCTGCTTCTCCATGAGTTCCCGGATCTGCTCGATATGAACCCGCTCCACGTCCTTGAGACCGCCAAGCTCCGCCATACACCGCCGGAGCACTCTGCCCCCGATTAGCGTCTCCTCCCTGGAAAATGCGTTTGCAAAGACAAAGCGGGCGTCGTCCTCCTCCCGCACCGCAAGCCGGTAGGCCGCATCCGTCTTCCGCTCCAGATACTGCTCCACCTCGCCCAGCTCCGCGGCTGCCTCGGCCACATGCCGGACCGCCTTCACGTTGATCTGTTCCCGGGCCGTCTTCAGGATATCGCCCCGGATCCGGTTCCGGGTGTAGTCCATGGTCAGATTCGTACTGTCCGTCCGCCAGGCGATACCCCGTTCGGTAAGCCAGGCCTCGATCTCCTCCCGCTCCACGCAGAGCAATGGCCGGATGATATTGTCCCGCACCGGACTCATGCCGGAGAGGCCCTTAAGGCCGCTTCCCCGAAAGAGCTGGAATAGCACAGTCTCTGCCTGATCCCCCGCGTGATGGGCCACCGCAATCCGCGCGCCGCTTAAGATCCTTGCTTCCTCCGCGAAGGCCTC
>USDU01000077.1 GCA_900553635.1 uncultured Lachnospiraceae bacterium
ACCCTGCAGGCTTCTGCCGCGCACCAGGGCTTCTTCCCCTGTTACTGTAATATCCGCGCCCATTTTCCGAAGCTCTTCCACGATTTTATAACGGGCCTCAAAAACCCGCTCGCAAATCCTGCTCTCTCCGGGCAGAGCTGCCAGGACCGCCATGAGGGGTGACTGCAAATCTGTCGGAAAACCCGGATAAGGCGCGGTGGAAATGGCAAGGTGACAGGGTTTTACTTCCCGCCTGGTAAGGCTCACACCGTCCTTCCCTGTTTTGCTTTCCACCCCAAGCTCTGACAGCACCGGCCAGAGACTGTCAAGCTGTTCCACGGGAGCTTCCCTGAGTCGAATCCTGCCGCCTGTGGCAGCCAGCAAAAGCATATAGGTGCCCGCCACTATCCGATCGGGCATTACGGTAAATTCCGTATCATAAAGCTGTTGTCCGCCCTCTATCACGATGCGTCCGCTCCCCTCGCCCCGGATACGCGCTCCCATACTTCTTAAGAACCTGCAGAGCTCGCAGATCTCCGGTTCCCGGGCCGCGCCGTGCAGAATGGTCTCGCCCTCAGCCTTTACAGCCAGCAAAATCACATTTTCCGTGGCGCCCACACTTGGAAAGGGCAGATGAATTTCTGCGCCGTGCGGACTCCTGCAGACTGCATAAATTCCATTTTCTTCCAGTTTTATTTTCGCGCCCATCTGTGTAAGCGCCGCCAGATGAATATCCACGGGCCTGGCCCCGATGACGCAGCCACCCGGATAGGGAAGCCGCACCTCCCCCAGCCTTCCAAGAAGACTTCCCAGCAGCATGATCGATGATCGCATTTTCTCCGCATAGGCCTCCTCCGCCTGAAGCGGCATGAGCGCCGAAGCATTCACAACCAGCGCTCCACGCTCCTGCCGCACCTGACAGTCACAGCCCCTCAGAAGCTCCAGCATGGCCGTCACATCCGTGATATCCGGACAGTTTTTCAGCACTGTCACGCCGGAATGAAGCAGAGCCCCGGAAAGAATGGGAAGGGCTGCGTTTTTCGATCCCTGTATACGTGCTTCGCCCCGTAAAGGGTAACCGCCCTCGATGTCCAGATAATCCATATGTCTTCTCCCCGTCTCTGCTATACCTTTAGCATATGCCGCTCTCCCCGTGGGGGTGATTACGGGACACATTTAAAGCCATCCCCATTTCCGACAGGAGAAATAAGACTGAGGTACCGCCATAGCTGACGAAGGGCAGGGTGATCCCTGTATTGGGGATTGTATTGGTCACCACCGCGATATTCAAAATCACCTGAATCAGGATGTGGCCCAGAATTCCGGTTACAATGAGACAGCCAAATAAATCCTGCACATGCACCGCGATGCTGTATAACCGCCAGACCAGCAGCACAAAAAGCAGCATCAAAAGTACCGCCCCCATCAGTCCAAACTCCTCGCATACAATCGAAAAAATCATATCATTCTGAGCCTCCGGCACAAAGCCCAGCTTCTGAAGGCTGCCTCCGAAGCCCACGCCGAAGAGACCGCCGGAACCAATGGCGTAGAGCCCCTGCATGGTCTGATAGCCCTTCTCATAAGCCTCAGGATGCCGCCAGATGGCCAGACGCTCCAGGCGGTAGGATTCCAGACTTAAGAACACTGCCAGAAAACCGGCGCCGCCTGCGCCGATCAGAACAAATCTCAGATAACCGGGGCTGGCCACAAAAATCAGAATCACCGCAATTCCCATGATAATGATGGCAGTACTCAAATTATTGGTGCCCACCAGGCCCACCAGCGGCAGGGCCAGAAGCATAACCCCCAGCATCTGCCGCAAAGTCACAATGCGCTGCAGACGGCTGCTGATCACCCGGGCTAATAGCAGGATAACCGCCACCTTGGCGAATTCCGAAGGCTGAAAGGACACCGGACCGATTGCCAGCCAGCGCCTGGAACCGTTATACTCGTCACCGAAGATCAGCACTGCCACCTGAAGAAGCAGGGAAATCAGGTATCCCAGGCCTGCCAGTTTTCCCCATTTATGATAATCAATGCAAGATACCGCATACATGGCCGCCAGTCCCAGAGCTGTGGCCAGAAGCTGCTTTTTCAGATAATAGGCCGGGTCGGCGAACTTCACCTGCCCGTTCCAGGAGCTGGTGCTATAAAGCACAACAAGTCCGAATCCCGCCAGAAGCAGCACAGTCAGCACAAGGCCGTAATCGGGAGCCCCACTCCCGTGCTTCTTCTCTTTTCCGGCGGAATCCGGACCTGTCATAAAACCTCCGTCCCGGGGCCTAAACCCACTGCTTTATTTTTCTTCCCTTTTTTTATTCGGGAAGCGCGCGGACGTAATCTTTAAACATTCTTCCTCTCTGCTCGTAATTATCGAACATGCCCCAGCTTGCGCAGGCCGGAGACAGCAGAACCGCGTCGCCACTCTCTGCCTTGCCGGCGCAGACCTGCACTGCTTCTTCCAGGCTCTCGGTAAATACGATATGGGTAAAGCCATGCTTCTTCGCGGTCTCCGCGATCTGGTTCGCGGTCTGGCCCAGCAATACCAGCCATTTCACCTTGTCACCAAAACACTCGATCCAATCGTCGAAGGTCACATGCTTATCGTATCCTCCTCCGATGACAATGGTAGGACGATTCATGGCCTGCACCGCCTTGATGGACGCGTCGGTATTCGTTCCTTTGGAATCATTGTAATAAGCGACTCCCTTTTTCTCTGCCACAAACTCAATGCGGTGCTCCACAGCCGTGAAATGAATAACCGTTTCACGGATATACGGGAAGGGCACGCCCATGGCTACCGCGATGGCCACCGCTGCCATAACGTTCTCATAATTATGAGTTCCGAGAAGTTTCAGTTCTGACACATCACAGATCTTTGTCCGGACGGACTCATCTGCATAGACGATGGCTGTTCCATCCATATATACGCCCTGATCCAGTATATGCTCCCGGCTGAAATACAGAACCGAGGCCTTGCAGCTCCCGCCGAAGCGTCTGGTCTCCTCATCATCGTAATTCAGGACGCAGGTATCATCCCTGGTCTGATTTTCCGCGATCTTCTCCTTGGTTTCGATATAGCACTGCATGGTATGATGGCGGTTCAGATGATCCGGCGTGATATTCAGGATAGCGCTGACCTTTGGGTGGAAGTTCTCGATGGTCTCCAGCTGGAAGCTGCTGATCTCCGCAGCGATCACGCTATTGTCGGTCATCTTCAGCGCCTCCTGGGTGTAGGCGGTTCCGATATTACCCACCACGAAGACCTCCGGGTAATAGCTCTTGAAAATCTCTCCCACCAGGGTTGTTGTTGTAGTTTTTCCGTTTGTTCCGGTAATGGCCGCAATTTTGCCCTTGCCAAAATGGTAAGCCAGCTCCACCTCACCCCAGATGGCTGCGCCGTTCGTGCGCAGCTCCTCCACCAACGGCAGATCCACCGGCACGCCCGGGCTTAACACGACCAGCTCAGTCTCTTTCTTTAAATTCTCCGGGAATTCGCCCAGCACAACCTTGCACTTGCTGCCCTCGGGCAGTCTTTTCCGTACTTCCGCTTCCGTCAGTTTCTCATTGCTGTCATAGAGGGTCGGCACCGCGCCCGCCGCCTCCAGAAGCTTTACCGCGCCGACGCCGCTGACACCGCTGCCAATCACTACTATCTTTTTATCCGTAATCATTTCCCATATCCTCCTTAAAGCGCCAGTAAGCCAACCAGGCACAGCAGTGCCGTCACGATGGAAAATACCGCCACGACACGGGTCTCAGACCAGCCGCCCAGTTCGAAATGATGATGAATCGGCGCCATCCGGAAGATACGTTTTCCACCGCTCATCTTAAAATAAGTTACCTGAATCATAACCGACAGAATCTCCACCCAGTAAATCAGCGCCACAATCAGAATGAAAATCGGCATATCCATCATGTAAGCCGTGGCCGCCACAAAGCCGCCCAAAGCCAAAGATCCGGTATCGCCCATAAAGACGCTGGCCGGAAATACATTAAAGAGCAGGAATCCCATCAGGCTTCCCACCACTGCGCAGGTAATCGGATGCAGACCGCTTCCGGTTCCCACTGCAACCACTGTGAAAAATACGGCAATCAGTACGGTGACACTGGAAGCCAGGCCGTCCAGGCCGTCGGTAAAGTTGGCGCCGTTGACCGTTCCGATGATAGCCAGAAAGGCCACCGGAATAGCCAGCCAGCCCAGATGCAGATAGTGTCCCGGCCAGAACGGAATCAGCATAGCCATGTCGCCGCCGGTCAGGTTATAATAGTAAAAAATGAATACGCCGGTCACCAGGAACTGGCCGAACATCTTCTGTCCGGGCGTCAAGCCCTCGGAGCGGTGCAGAATAATCTTGATATAATCATCCAGAAATCCGATAATGCCAAAACCCACGGTCACAAAAAGCACCGGGATAATCTTTGGGAAATCCTTTGCGTAAATCAGGGATGTTACAATAATGGCAATCAGAATCATGACGCCGCCCATGGTCGGCGTACCCGTCTTCTTCAGATGGCTCTTGGGTCCCTCCTCACGCTCTGTCTGGCCAAATTTCATCTTGCGAAGCAGTGGAATCACAACGGGTCCCAGAGCCGCGCTGATAGCAAATGATATCAGAACCGGAAATATCAGTGTTTTCAAATCCATAACCAATCTACCTCTCATACTTATTTCTCTTATGGCTAATCTGCATTATAAGCCTTTTCTTCCGTTTTTTCAATGCCAAGATAGGGAAGAATATTTTCAAAAATATCCCGGACGACCGGAGCAGCGATGGTGCCGCCGTAATAGACCCCCTGGGGATTGTGAATCACGCACATGGCCAAAACCTGCGGATTGTCCGCCGGAGCAAAACCGATGAACGAGGAAATGTAGCGTCCGGTGCCTCTGGGGAGCGTCTGGGATGTGGCCGTCTTGCCGCCGATACGGTAACCCTCAATGTACGCCTTCTTTCCGCCGCCCTCGGACACCACCTTTTCCAGCAAAAAGCGCATGGTTTCTGAGGTTTCAGCGCGCACCACCCGTTTTCCTTTGGGCCAGGACAGCTTCTTCAGCACCTTTCCATCCTGATTTTCAATGGCAATCCCGAAATGAGGCGTAATCCGAAGCCCGCCATTTATGATGGAACTGACCGTAGCTGCCATCTGCATGGGCGTAATCTGGAAGGACTGCCCAAAGGACATGGTCGCCAGCTCGACTAACCCAATATTTTCCAGTTTGTGCATGATAATATTGGCCTCTCCGGGCACATCAATTCCTGTCTTCTCCATCAGGCCAAATTGCCGGAAATACCCGTAGAAATCCTCTGCGCCCACCCGTTGACCGATATCGATAAAGACCGGGTTGCAGGAATTTTCGATGGCCTGTACAAAGGTCTCGCTCCCGTGTCCCCTCACCTTATGGCAGCGGATCCGCCGATCCTCCACCATACGAAAACCCGGACAGTTGAAGCTGTCCTGTAGGCTGACCACACCCTTTTCCAACGCGGCCGCAGCTGTGACAATTTTAAAAATGGATCCGGGCTCGTAGGTGTCGTTGATGCTCTGATTCCGCCACATCTGATTGCGCAGATCCTGCTTCTGCTCCCCGGCAAGCGCTGCTGCGTCCTGTCCGGTGTCCGCAAGATACGCCGTCAGGTCATAGGGATTGTTCAAATCAAACTCCGGCACATTTACATTGGCGTAGATCTCGCCATTCTGGGGGTTCATGACCAGAATCGATACATAGGCGGCCTGTTTTTCTTCCCGGACCTTCTTTGCCGCCTGCTCCGTGTAGAGTTGGATATTATAGTCCAGACTGACCCTCAGATCTGCCCCCGGCACCGGTTCCACCCGCTCCTCGCCCGCGTCGGCCAGTTCGATACCCCGGGCGTCTGTCAGCGTCAGAATTGTACCGTTCTGCCCCTGCAGATAGGAATCATACCGGACCTCCAGTCCGATGATGCCCTGATTATCGCCGCCGGTGAAGCCAAGCACCTTGGACGCCAGGGAACCGTAAGGATAAGAGCGCTTATAATCCTCGTCAATTTTCACACCGGCCAGTTCCAGGGCACGGATGCGGTCGCCGGTTTCTTTGTCCACATTGGCCTTGATCCGCTCGATGGAGCTGTATTTCTCCACCCGTCCGCGTACCTGCTCATCCGGCAAATTCAGTTCACATGAAAGCGCCGTAATTACCGCCTCCGGATCGGTCAGCTGGCTATGTACCACCGACACGGTACACACGGTACGGTTGGAAGCCAATACCGTACCATTCCGGTCGAGAATCCTTCCCCGGGCTGCCTTGATGCTCCGCTCCCGCTGGTGCAGATCCTCCGCCAGTTCCTGATAATAGTCCGCCTCATAAACCATTAACCGCACCAGCCTCGCCACCAGACCCACCAGCATCAGCACACACACGCAGAACACCAGCGTCAGCTTCTTCCGGTTATATGTTCTGCTTTTCGTTTCCTTTTCTTTCATAAAAACCCCATAATCGGTTTGTTACAACCTATTATGGGGTTTCTGATTTTATTCTGTCTCTGCAGGGTTGCTTCCGTCCTCAGGAAGAATCGGGCTTTCATAGTCATCCAACGGACCACTGTCGCCTTCTGCCTCTACCTCTTCTTCCGTAGGCATCTTCACAGTCTCGCCGGTATTCGGATCCACCAGTGTACCTTCTTCAATCGGAGTTTCCTCTTCCGTCGCCTCTTCTTCTGCTTCCTGCTCTGCCCGGGCCGCTTCCTCAGCCGCCACTTCCTCCTTCATGTCTTCCGGAATCTCTGCGTTTCTCGGAATATTCAGATATGGCATAGCCTCTTTCATAATATTTTTGAATATCTCCTGGGCAAAAGCGCTGCTTGCCTGAGTCGTCGGGCTGTCCGCGTTGGGCTCGTCCACCACCACATAGCAGACTACCTGTGGATTATCCGCCGGCGCAAAGCCGATGAATGACACCAGATATTTTCTGGCGGAACGGGGAACCTTCTGAGCCGTTCCGGTCTTACCGCCCATAGTATAACCTGCTACGCGGCCCTTTTTACCGGTGGGGTTATTGCCGTTGGCGTCCGCAGTTCCGTACATGGTGTGATACAGATACTGCCGGATCATGGAAGACGTCTTATTGGAAATGGTCTGGCGCACCAGCACCGGATTGACAGTCTCCACGGTGCCGCCCTCCGCGTTCAGAATCTTCTTCACCACATGGGGCTGGTAATAATAACCGCCATTGATAACGGAAGAAAAGGCCGAAGCCACCTGAATCATAGACGTATTGAAGCCCTGGCCGAAAGAGCTGGTCGCCAGCTCCACCGGGCCCATGGTGTCCTTCGTAAATACCGTCGACGCGTTATTGGTCTCGCCGGGCAAATCGATGTTGGTCTTCAGACCGAAGTTAAAGATCTGCTGGTACTTCAGAAAGTTATCATAACCAATCATGGCGCCCATCTGCATCAGGGCGTCATTGCAGGAAAACATCAGGGAGCCTTCCAGGGAAATGATACCGTGGCCGGTCTTCTTCGCGCATTTAATCTTGGGTTGGCCCTGTACGATAACCTGTCCGCCGTCGCAGAGGAAGGTGGTGGAATCATTGACCAGGCCCAGCTCCAGAGCCGCTGCCACCGTCATGGGTTTTACGGTTGATCCGGGTTCGTATCCGTCGCTGATGCAGAAGTTTCGCCACATCTGGTTCTTGGCGTCCAACTGTTCCTCCTCGGACATGGCATCCACCTGCTCCTGGGTCAGGTAGCCATTTCCCACCAGATCCTGGGGATTATTCAGATCGAAATCCACATCACCCGCCATGGCCAGAATCTCGCCGGTCTGGGGATTCATCATCAGCACGCCAATATTCTTCGCCGCCGGTCCTTCCACGCTTTTATTCGTATAATCTTCGATAAATTTGCCGATGTATTTCTCTGCAATGCCTTGCAGGGTTGCGTCAATCGTAGACACCACTGTATTGCCATCTACGGCCTTCTTTACCGAGGTAGACTGCTCCAGATCCTCGTTCAGGTACTTGTAGCTGCGGCCATTGATGCCGTTCAGGGTATCACTGTATTCTTCTTCGATACCGGTCTGCCCCTGATTTCCCGTAACGGTATATCCAATCACATGGCAGGCCAGAGAATTGTACGGATAACGACGGATATAAGAGTCCTCAAACCAGACGCCTTTGATTTTATTTTCGGTTTCTTTGTCCTCCTGCGCTGCCTTAAAATCAGCAATTTCGTCTTTACTCAGCTGTTTTCTTAAGATAACATAGCTGCTGTCTTTCTTTTCGCTTAAGGTGGTCCGAAGTTCTGACTCATCCAGTTCAAAATACTGCACCAGCGCCTTGATGGTCGGTTCCACGCAGTCCTTCTCCGCATCCTCCTTGTCCTGGTTCTGCCACAGTACCTTCGGATCCAGAATCAGATTGTAAACCTTTTCACTGGTAGCCAGAATTGTGCCGTTGCGATCCAGAATATCGCCTCTTCTGTATGGCAGCGTAGTACTGTTGGTATCCTGCTGCGCCAGTACTTTTTTCGTATACTTATCTCCGCTGGTTTTATTGATATAAGCCAGCCTTACGCTCACTCCCAGCAGAGCAAGCACAATGAGCGCGAATACCAGCGCCAGCTTACGCTTCATTCGGTTGGTAAGCAGCGCCTGCATCCGCGCTCTCGGTTTTCTTTTTTTCTCTGTACGATCGTTCAAATTACTCACCTGCTAATCGTGCCAAGCGCTCCCTTGAGACTCTTATCGTCCTCCGGGATCTCGGCATACTGCTTTACGTAATCGCTCCCCTCATCGTCGTAAAGTACTACCTGATCCTCATTTGCGTATACCATGCCAAGCTCATTCATGGCAATGTCCCGGATTTTCTCCAGATCCACCGAAGTCGTCACCCGGTTATATTCATCGTCATTCTCATCCTTCAGCGTGGAAAGCTGCGTCTCCAGCGCCGTGATGTTCTTTGCCCGGGCGGTGTTGTCCGCCTGCAGCTTCAGATATCCCACACAGACCCACATGGCCACGCCCAGCGCTACTGCCAGAAACATGCCATATCCCAGGCCCATGCGTTCCTTCGCCTTTACTCTGCGGACCGTATGCACGGAAAACCGGTCTTCCTGCCTGCGTCGTCTCTCCGGCTGCTCGCCGGCCCGAAGCTTGCGGACCGCCGCTCCATCCACATAGGTGGTTCTGCGTTCTGTTTTTCCATCTGTTCTGTTATTCGTATAAATGCTTCTGATCTCTGCCATTTTTACGCTTCCTGACTCCCAATCCGTTCAAAGACGCGAAGCTTCGCGCTCTTGGATCGCTTATTATATTCCAATTCCTCCGCACCGGGAGCAATCGGCTTTCTAATCGGTGACCTGCCCTTCGGTTTTTTACCACACACACACACAGGAAAGTTAGAAGGGCAGGTACAGGGATTTTCATTGGTTTTAAATATGGTTTTTACTATCCGGTCTTCCAGGGAATGGAAGGTTATCACACAGATTCTGCCGCCCGGATTCAACAGATCAATCATATCATCCAGTGAGTTCTTCAGTACCTCCAGCTCCTGATTCAGCTCAATGCGAATGGCCTGGAAGGTACGTTTGGCCGGATGTCCGCCTACGGCCCGTATCTTCGCCGGAATCGCCGCCCGGATAATCTCCGTCAGTTCTCCGGTGGTCTCGATGGGCTTCTTCTCTCTGGCCAACGCAATATGCTTCGCGATATTGGCTGCGAACTTTTCCTCGCCGTAATCCCGGATGACCCGGTACAGCTCATGCTCTGTATAGCCATTTACAATATCCCGGGCCGTCTTCGTCTGGCGCTGATCCATACGCATGTCCAGAGGCGCATCGTCTTCATTATAAGTAAATCCCCGGTCTGCCGTATCTAACTGATAGGAGGAAACCCCCAGATCCAGATAAATACCGTCCACTTTTTCTATATTTAACTCTTTTAATACATTTTCAATATTCTGGTAATTGCTTCTGACTATGGTCACCTTATCTTTAAAAGGAGCCAGTCTCTCTCCCGCCGCACGGATAGCATCTGCATCCTGGTCAATTCCAATGAGCCTTCCGCCGCCCAACCGCTTACATACCTCATAGGCATGTCCGCCGCCGCCTAAGGTGCCGTCTACGTAAATGCCACCCGGCTTTAT
>USDU01000078.1 GCA_900553635.1 uncultured Lachnospiraceae bacterium
TGTCGTTGGTGGCGCTGATGATGGCCTGGAAGCCAAGGCTTCTTATCAGGTCGATACAGCTTGCCACCTTCTCGGCGTCCATCTTGGAAAAAGCCTCGTCCAGCACCACCAGTCGAATCGTGGGCCGTCTGGACGCCCGGGCAGACAGGTTGATGCGGTAGGCCTGGGCGAAGCTGGCCAGAAGCGCGATGTAGAGCGGGTTCTGACCCTCGCCTCCGGAATTCTTCTTGATCATTTTGCTGAGGCCGATGACCAGACGCTGCTCGTCGCCCTCCACGATCTGCTCCATCTCAAAAGACAGGTAGGTCCGGTAATCCGCATACTTTTCCATATTTTTCCTTGCTTCCTCCAGTTCCGCTGCTGTGGCGTTTTCCGGCGGAATAAAGAGATCCAGAAGCTCGCTGATCATGTGGCCGTATTTATTTTCATGGCTCATGGAAAACAGATTCATCTGATGATCCACGGACACGGACAGGGTGGACGGATCGATGTCCAGATCCTCATCCATGAACATATCGTAAAACTCGCCGTCCCGGCCCTTGCTCCGACCGATACGGAACTGGTAACGGTCCTTGCCGAAATCCAGGTTCCGGATAATCCGGTTCAGCTCATCCCTGCGCACATAGGCCTCCCGGATGGCGCTTCGAATCTTGTAGATAAAGTCCTCTTTAAAATGCTCCACCGCAGACTTGGCCTGGGCGTTGGCTTTTTTCTTATAAGCCTCCAGCTCGCCGCACTGAAGCTTCGCCAAAAGCTTCTCGTAATCCCCATTGTCCCCGGCAGACGCGGAGAAATCCCGCTGGGGATGATTTTTCAGGTAGTCGGTCCGAACCTCCACCAGGACGCTCTTCTGCTTCTCGCAGTCCGCGATGCTTCGCTCCATGGCCGCAGCCGTCTCCTCCAAAAGCCGCGCATAACGGGGATTTTTATACTCCTGTATATAGCTCTCGAAGGCTTCCTCATCTTTTTCGGAACCACGGAGCGCGCGTTCCGCCTCCACCAGCTCCACGTTTCGGCCGGTCAGACCCGCACTGCCGCTCTCCACAGAACGCTCCTTGTCCCAGATCTGATGCTTCACCCGTTCCAGTTCGACCTTCGCGGCAGCCTGCTTCTCCAGGATCTCCGTCCGCTTCGTCTTCAGCTCTTCCACGATACCGGAATTCAGCTCCTCCATCCGGTTCTTCAGCTCCTGAAGCTCCTTCTCCTTCTGCTGTTTTTCCTTCACATCATCCAGCAGGCTCCGGTATTCCTCCGTGGCGTCGGCTAGATATTCATGGGCCAGAATTTCAGATGCCAGATCTTCTGTCTTCTTAAACTGCCCGATTTTGTCAGTAAGCTTCTCAAGCTGAGCGGAAAGCTCCTTCTGCCGCTGCTGCTTACTCTTTTCGCCGATGTAGGCGAATTTCGTGTAATTATCGGGATTCAGGCGGCGCAGCTGATAGTTCTGATACAGGCGGCAGTCCGCGGTCACGCCGATGCGGCATCCGCGAAGCTCCTCGGTATTCTCGCATTTCTGCACATTTCCCAGAAGGAAATCCACGTAGGCCTTCACATAAGCCTCGCCCGCCTTCACCTCCGAAGCCAGCGCCTCAGGCTTCACATGCTGCTCCTCCTTCATCAAACGCTCCGTATCCACCACGGATACCCGCCAGTATTTCTTCGGATCCAGGGTTTCATAGATGGCCATGGCTTCCTTCACGTACTTCGGCTCCACGATCAGGGCCAGCTTGTTCCAGGCCAGGAAGCCCTCGACGGCGTTGCGCCATTTCTCATCACGAATCTCCAAAAGATCCGCCAGAATCCGCACCTGCACCCGCCTGCCAAGGCTCTCGTACAGCCGACGCTCTATTTCCGCCCGGGCAAAGGTCAGCTCCTTCGGGTAGGACGTCTTGCCGGAACGCAGCTCCGCAAGCTCGCTCTCAATAAGCTTCGCTTCCTTCCGAAGCGTCCGCATCTCAGACGCCGCCTCACGCTGCTCTCCGTCCGCCTCCTCATGTACCTCGGCCAGGGATTTTTTCAGCCGCGTGATCTCCTCCGCCGTAATTCTGCCGGTCCGGAACTTCTCAATGTCGTTCAAGGCCTGATTGGAGACGCTTTCCACATCCTCCCAGGCCTCCAGCTTCACGGCCAGAGCCGTCCATTTCTCCTCGCTGCGGCCCAGACGTGCGTAGGCTTCCTCCAGATTGCGCAGCTTCTCTTCCAGCAGCGCGTAGCCCGTATCGGTCAGCTGTATGTTGATCTCGTGGTACTGCTGCTCCAGATCGGCTGCCAGCGCCTCATTTTCCTGTTCTTTTTCCTTCAGAAGCGCCAGATCTGACTGCCAGAGTCCCAGCTGCTCCTGGGTTTTGCGAATTTCTTCCCGAAGCTGCAGCACCTTAAGCTTCTCCTGCCGGTAGTGAAGCCCTGCCAGCTCCTCCTGAGCGCCGGAAAAGGCCTGATACTGCTCCCCGATCCGGTTCAGCTCCTCAATCTCCCGCATGGCAGCCTCGATTTTCCGGCACATGCGGCCATAGAGCTGCACGCTCTCCTGCATATCTTCAATGTGGATGTCCTGCTCCATGCAGATATATTCTTTTACAAAATCTTCCAGTCTTATGTTCATACGGAAGGGAATGGCCCGCTTGAACAGCCGCGGAAATTTCTCCATATCCAGACCGCCCAGATAGACGTCGTAGAGATTCCGGCGGAAACGCTCGTTGTTGGAGGTGTAAAAATATTCCTCTCGGGGGAAATGCTTTTGCAGATATTCCCGCACCTCACCGGTGGTCATGGTCCGCTCCCGGGTCCGGTAGTCTCCCGGAATCATGCCGCCCTTATGCCAGAAAAACAGACGGCCAATTTCGTTCGTAGAAGTGTCCACGTCGAATACCACGCCGATACACTCCTTCTCCTTTGTGGTGCTCTGCTCCATTTCCAGTACAATGGTGGATGAAAAGTTCTTATTTCTCCGATAGGAAATCTGGTTATTTTCCCCGATGTTGATCATACCCCGCAGGTACTCGATCAGGCTTCGATCAGAATCGTCCGCCGCCGCCTTGTTGAAGAAGCCGCGGCCATCGGTGTTGGCATACAGAACGATCTGCATGGCGTCGATCACCGTGGACTTGCCGCTGCCGGAATGACCGGTGAAAAAGTTGATACTCTCGTTGAGGCTTAAGACCTTCCGGTCAATATAATGCCAGTTATTGAGCCCTATCTTGGTAAATATTTTATAAGCCTGTGTCTGCTGCTCCATCTTCCGACTCCTCTTCCGTTTCCTCAAATGTCTTTACCAGCTCGCCCGCGTCCTCCCGAAGAAGCGCCAGATTGACGCTTGGGTAAATCAGGATTCTGCATGCCTCGCCCATCTCCTCCAGGCCGTCCAGCAATTCCACCATCTGGTATTTTTTCAGTGCCGCAAAGGCCCGCTTCTGCTCGGTAATCGAAGGCAGACCCCGCACCAGACGGAATTCGCCGAGCTTTCCGTTCAGCTCGCCCACGGTCGTGAATGCCTGGGTGCTGCTGGATACCGCCGCCATCTTTTCATCGTAAATCAGCTTCAGAAGCAAAAGATACAGGGTCGTCAGCTTCGTCAGACGCTCGCCCGCGCCCTCCGCGCCCCGGATATAAATGATGCCCAGCTCGTAATTCTGTCGGATGGTAATACCGGCCACGGCAAAGTATTCTGTCAGAAATTCCAGATGGTCGGCGCAGAATTCATATTCCCGGTCCGAGGCCATCCGGCCGCTTTTTTTATCATATTTCCGTTCCAGCAGGAAGGTCTGGGATAAGAGCTTCCGAATCACTGCCTGCATGGTTTCCTGTTCTATAGTGTTCCATTCCTGGTATTGTTCTAACATATGGTTTTCCTAATCCTCTTTTTCTATATCGGTTTTTTCCTGTCTCGGGAAAAAAGCCATCCTGGGGTACCGGTACTCGCCGTTTTCCAGCTGTTCCTCCTGCACGACTACCCGATAAGGGCTGCTGCGCCGCACAGAAAGGTCGTAGGCCAGAATCAACTTCTCAAAATCCTCGTCGTTCTGAAGCGTAATCCGGTCGGTCTCCAGTACGCCATCCTCCATATGGGAGCCGATGAAATCCTCGATCTCCTTCCTCGTAAAGCGATGGCGAATCTGATTCATCCGCAGAATATCCTCCCGGGACATTTCCTTTGGCTTCTCCTCCCCGGTCAGTTCATCCTCAAAGCGTCTGCGCCGCCGCTGCCGGTACAGGGGCTGCTCGTTCAGCACGGAAAATCCGGTGAGCTGCATACGCTCTGCCACCTGCGCCAGCTTCTCCGCCTGCTCCTCCGGCTCCCGGTCGGCGCCCAGATGGTTCAGAAGCTGCACCAGCAGGCCGTGACGCTCAGTCTCATCGCTTAAGAGATAATTCAGACGGCTGACTGTGGCTCGGATGTATTTGCTGTGCTCCCGGTCCATATTGGCGATGCGATGCTCGATATCGTCGAAGCCGCGCTCGATCTGATCCACCAGATCCAGCATTTCCGCCTCCTGCTCCGGGGCGATCTCCGGCTCCTCCCTCATACTTCGCAGGCATCTCTTGATATCCATCTTGTAAATGTAGAAATTGTCGCTGGTCTTCAGGATGTGGTATTTCTGCTGGACAGCGGTCTCTACGAAGCCGTCCAGATGCTCCTTCAACAGATTTTTATAATTCTTCTGCTCCAGCAGACGCTCGAAAAATTTGTCCATGTTGTGCAGCATATCCTGCAGGGCCTTGTTCAGCTTCTTCGTGTTGACCAGGGCCGTTTTCAGCATGGACAGATTTTTACGCCGGTCATTTTTAAAGGAAAAGAGCGTGGCGTACACATTCTGGATGTAAACCTGCGTCTCCTCCATCTGCTCATTGACCAGACGGTCGAAGGCGTCAATCATAATCGCCGCGTAATCGGGGATTACGATATTGACCGTCATCGAAGCGTAATCCTCCACCCGGCGCAGCCATTTGTGGCGCAGGAGCCAGCCAAGGATACGGCCCGGAAGGGCGCTGTGCTCCTCCTCGTCGGTCTCGTCCTCCTCCCGCTCAAAGCTCCAGGCGGATTCCCGGCACATGTCCGTCAGAATCTGCACACAGGCCTCCCTGTTCAGGAAATAATTGTTATACTGATATTCGTCATTGATGGCCAGCAGGGCCTCGATGTACACGTCCCGGTTACCCGAGCGGAACAGACTCCAGAATTCTGCCGGTATCTCATATAAAAACTGCACTTCGTTCTCCTTTTATGGTCGGTTTTAATTGTTATTGTGAACGCAGTGAACAATAACTCGTAATCTGATCCGCGATCATTTCCGCAGGCTCCCGCTTTCCGTTTTTCTCCCACTGAATAAACACATTCAGCAATGCCCCGCCATAGAAATAGAGTTCGTAGACCGGGATTTTGTAATGGGGCATGATACGCTTCATCATGTAATCGTTCATGGCGTCCTGGATGATGTAGAGAAGCTTCGCGTCCACCAGCTTCAGGATGAATATCGAGTACCGGTCGAAATATTTGAGTGCGTGGATAATGCTGCTCCGGTCATGGAAGCGTCCCACCTGCTCCTCCCTGCATTCGCGGATATAGCCCGCCACGATCTCGTGAAAGAAATCCGTCAGCGCGTCCTCCTTCGTCTCATAATAATGATAAAAGGTCACCCGGGACACGCCGGCCCGCTTTACGATGTCCGACACCTTGATTTTCTCATATTCCTTCTTGTCCATCAGGGCGAAAACCGCCTCGCCGATGCACATGCGGGTGAAACGGGTTCTTTTATTGTGATTTTGGGAAAATAAATTCAAAATAAGTTCTCCTTACGGATATTTTATAACGAAAATAACACCTGTACGGGCAGAGTATTTCTGCACATACAGATGTTATTATAGCACAGTTTTCACTGTTCGAAAAGCCATCAGTTACACCAGGTCGTCTATGACCTCCTGCACCGTCTCCATTCGTTCTGCCTTCCAGGCGTCTGCCCCGCAGAACAAAAGCCCGTTCTCCACATCGCCCTTCACGGCCTGAATCAGCGCTTCGGTAATACAGTAGGGAATTTCCGCCGGCTTACAGCCCTTGATGCAGCCACGGCAGCGCTTTGGCGGAAGCTTTTCCCCGCCCATAACACGCTCGGCAAAGGAATTGCGGATGGCCCGGCCCGGCATGCCTACCGGACTTTTTACAAGCATTACATCCTCTTCCCGTGCCTTGATATAAGCCTGCTTATAACGCTCATCCGCGTCACATTCCTCCGTGGTCACAAAACGGCTTGCCACCTGAATAGCGTCCACGCCCAGAGCAAACGCCTCGTCCGCTTTCTCCCGACTGCTGATGCCGCCGCCCAGCACCACCGGAATTTTTCCGGAAAATTTTTCCTCGTATTCCTGTACCTTCGCGATGATTCTTTTCACTTCTTCCCGGTAAGTCACTGCGTCAAAGAAAGAAAGCTGCTCCCCGGTAAAACCCAGGTGTCCTCCGGCCTTTGGCCCCTCGATGACCAGAAAATCCGGCACCCGGTTCCATTTTTTTGCCCAGTACTTCAGAATCACGGCAGCAGACTTCTCCGTGGAGACAATAGGCGCCAGCTTCACATCGCTTCCGGCTGCATAGCCGGGTAAATCCACGGGAAGCCCCGCGCCGGATACGATAAAATCCGCTCCTCCCTTCACAGCCTGCCTTACATAATCTGCGTAGTGCTGCATGGCCACCATAATATTAAAGCCTACCACGCCACCCTTTGCAATTCTCCGGGCTTTATTCAATTCCTTATCCATGGCCCGCAGATTGGCTTCCAACGTGCGGGTGTCAAAATCCGGTTCCCGAAAACCGATCTGGGCTGCCGAGATGGCTCCCGCGCCGCCTGCCGCCGCCACTGCGCCCGCCAGGCCGCCGAGACTCACCCCGACGCCCATGCCGCCCTGAAAAATGGGTCTTCGAAGCGTCAAATCTCCGATTTTTAATTCTTTCTGCTTCATATCCTCTCTCTGCAACGTTTCATCCACGTTTTTACTCTTTCTCAGTGGTTCCTATCTGACGGAATCGGTGATAGCGCTGTTCTGCCAGCTCCTGGCCGCTCATTGTTCCATATTTTTCCAGGAACTTTTCGATTGCTTTCTTAAGAGGCGCGGTTACCTGGTACAGATTTTCCCCGGTAAAATGCTCCGGCTCCCGGAATACCTGTTCCACGATTCCTGCGGCCTTCAGCTCCGCCGCCGTGAGGCGCATACATTCCGCCGCATGCTTCGCCCGCTTGCTGTCCTTCCAGAGAATGCTGGCGAATCCCTCCGGTGAAAGAATGGAGTATACCGAATTTTCCAGCATCCACACTTCATTTCCCACTGCCAGGGCCAGCGCGCCGCCGCTGCCGCCCTCTCCGATGATGACGCTAAGAACCGGCACCTTCAGAGCGGACATTTCGTAGATATTGCGGGCGATGGCCTCTCCCTGGCCACGTTCCTCCGCCTCCACACCGCAGGCCGCGCCCGGGGTGTCCACGAAGCAGATCACGGGACGTCCGAATTTCTCCGCCTGATGCATCAGACGCAGAGCCTTGCGGTAGCCGTCCGGGGAACACATGCCAAAGTTCTGATCCTTTTCCTGAGAAATGACTGTGACCGGGCGGCCCAGGAAGGTGGCGATACCGCCAAGGACCGCGGGGTCGTCCGCAAAAAGGCGGTCGCCGTGAAGCTCATAGAAATCCTCAAACAGGGCTGCGATATAGGCGTGACCGCGGGGCCGCTTTTTATCTCGGGAGAGCTGGACGCGCTCCCAGGCTGTTTTATCTGAACCGGTCCTTTGCAGCTGTCTGCCAACTGCTTTCTGTGGCTGCTGCGCTTCTGCTATCGCCCTGCCCTTACCCGGCGTCCGATGCATCCGCAGAATATCGCTCAGGGTCTGTTTCAGCTCGCCCCGTTCTACGATCCGGTCGATAAAGCCATGCTCCAGCAGAAACTCTGCCCGTTGAAAGCCCTTCGGCAGCTTCTGCCCGGTAGTCTGCTCGATAACCCTGGGGCCTGCGAATCCGATCAGCGCGCCCGGCTCTGCCAGAATGATATCGCCCTCCATGGCGAAGCTGGCGGTGACGCCGCCGGTGGTCGGATCAGTCAGCACCGTGATATAGAGTAAGCCTGCGTCGGAATGGCGCCTGAGCGCCGCGCTGGTCTTGGCCATCTGCATCAGGGAAAAGATGCCCTCCTGCATTCTGGCCCCGCCGGAGCAGGTAAAGAGAATCAACGGCAGGCGTTCCCTTGTGGCCCGTTCCGCTGCCCGGGTGATTTTCTCTCCCACAGCCTCTCCCATGCTGGCCATAAGGAAGCGTCCGTCCATGACGCCAAGTACCGTCTCCTGTCCGCCGACGCGGCATTTCCCGGTGACAACAGCCTCCCGAAGACCTGTCTTCAGACGGGTGGCTGCCAGTTTTTCCTCATAACCCGGGTAATCCAGCGGATTTCCGCCTGTCAAATCCTGATCCCACTCCTCAAAGCTTCCCTCGTCTGCCACCCGGCGGACGCGCTCCCGGGCATGGACGCGGAAATATCCCTTACATCTGGGACATATATAATAATTTTTCTTCACATCCTCGGTCACGATAGCGCCGCCGCACATATTACATTTGGACAGAAGTCCTTCGGGGACCTCGGGACGGCGGATGCTGCCGCCGAGGATTCTTTTATTCGTTTTCTTAAATACATGATCCAGATTCATATGTCTATCCTCTATCTTCATCCAATTCCGGCTGCAATATTTGATATCCGGTCCGACAATTTCAGATTACCTGCTGTCTGTCATTGATAAACTCAATATCCACATTACCCTTCCGAAAATCTTCATCCTCCAGAATTCCATACTGGTAATTCACATTCGTGTCTACGCCCTCGATAATCACCTCGCCCAGAGCACTCTCCATCTTCCGGATAGCTTCGCTTCTGGTTCTGGCCCAGACGCTGATTTTCGCAATCATGGAATCGTAGTAAGGCGGTATCGTATACCCGCTGTAAATAGCGGAGTCAATCCGGATGCCCTTGCCGCCCGGCAGATGAAGTCCTGTCACCGTACCCGGACAGGGCCGGAAATTCTCCTCCGGCTTCTCCGCGTTGATGCGGACCTCGATGGCGTGGCCACGGATCTGAACCTGTTCCTGGGTGATCCCAAGCTTCTTTCCGGATGCAATGCGGATCTGCTCCTTGATCAGGTCAATGCCCGTAATCCATTCCGTTACCGGATGCTCCACCTGAATTCTGGTATTCATTTCCATGAAATAGTAGTTTCCATTCTTTTCCAGCAGAAATTCAATGGTTCCGGCGTTCACATAGCCTGCCGCCTTTGCCGCGCGCACTGCCGTCTCACCCATTTCCCGGCGTTGTTCCTCTGAAAGAGCCGGGCTTGGCGCTTCCTCAATCATCTTCTGGTGGTTCCGCTGGATAGAGCAGTCCCGCTCGCCCAGATGAATCACATTTCCAAACTTGTCCGCCATGATCTGAAATTCAATGTGTCTCGGATGGCGCACAAAATGTTCTACATACATGGTAGAATCTCCAAAAGCCATCTGCGTTTCTTTCTGCGCGGTGCGGAAACTTTCCTCAAAATCCGCCGGTGTATCAGCCACACGCATGCCTTTTCCGCCACCGCCAAGCGCGGCTTTAATTATAACCGGATATCCGATCGTTTCCGCTTCTTTCTGCCCTTCTTCTACTGTGTAGATTGGATTTTTGCCACCCGGAATGATCGGAACGCCGGCATTTGCCATGGTATTTTTTGCCGCCTGTTTGTTTCCGAGACTTGCGATCACATTTGCCGGAGGTCCGATAAATGTGATGTTGCACTGCTCACAAAGTTCTGCAAAACGGCTGTTTTCCGAGAGGAATCCAAATCCCGGGTGAATTGCATCGGCGCCTGTAACAATTGTTGCACTGATGATGTTTTCCATGCT
>USDU01000079.1 GCA_900553635.1 uncultured Lachnospiraceae bacterium
GGATCTGTTCCTTCCTTTTTGGCATGACGATCTACAAAGTTCATTGCTTCACTACAGGTATCAAACACCCCTTCAAAATGAGAATCTGCTTCATTCATCATCTCATCCGCAATATTCGATTCCACTGAAATAATCCCATTTACACGCAAATAAGACAACGCTTCTTCCATATTTGAAATATATCTGTGGCACTCTTTTTTCAAAATTTCATCCTGATTTTTCTCTGCCAGATCCCGCAATCTGTAAAATGCTTGCTTTTTCTGTTGCAGCAAAACCGGTGAAAAATAAATCAACTGCGTGATCTGTTCCACACTTAAATCTACGGTTTTCAAATACTGCCTCATGCTTGGTGACAACACAAATTCGTCTATAAATTCTCTGTACATTCCTTTTCGCTCCTTCGTCTTTGTTTGAATTGAGACTCCCGCTTCTGTAATTAAAGGGAAATCTGTAAGTAATGAAAAATAAGAAACCTTTCTCCTTGGAAATTCAATTTCCGTAACCATTTGATTCTCCTTTTATTCTTTTTTTGAATAGTTCGTTTTTGAACAATTATAACACAGAGAGCAATAAATGCAAGAGAAAAAGACCGGAAAAACAGATTCCGATCTTTTTTCTCTCATATCCAAATCTTTACTTATAACTATTTTACTTCCGGATATCTACCATCCATCCATTTTCCAGCGCGCTCTGCGCTTCGCCTGTGCCGTCCAGGTTCAGATACATTTCGCCAAGCTTGTCTGCAGGAACCGCAAACGCTTCGTGAACGGTGACCGTCTCGCCGGGTTTCAGCGTATCAATGTAATTGTTCCCCCGCTCGCCGCCGCGAACATCGTAGGCGCCTACTTCAGCCGTCAGCATCAGGCCTTCCTCCACGACATAGTCCCACTCATCGCCTGCAGCGGGTGTTTCCAGTTCCCGATGCCATACGCTCGCCCGGTCGCCTTTGGTCTCCAGAAGCTGGATTGAACCGTTGTACATGATATCGGTCAGTATGTCGCTTCCTGTATTGGTATATTCGACGGTCACATAGATCAGCTTATTTTCGGATTTTTCCGTCTTTACTACCTGATCCAGGGTATCGACACCGTCTCCTTCCCGGATATAGGAAATGGTGCTGCTCTTCAGGTTTCCATTTGCGTCAAAGGCAGTGGCTGCGTCCGCGTCCAGCATGCCCTCCGGCAGGATGCTCTGATTGTCGGCCGTCTGTACATCGGTTACTTTTGCGGTCAGGCCAGGCAGCTTCTCCAAACCATTGTTTTCCATATCCATGGCCGTGCCGATACGCTCTGCTTTTTCCAGCAGCTTTTTGGAAAAGGTCATTCCTACCGAATCCGTACTTTCCTCTGCCAGGGCATTCGCTTTCTCTGCTTCCAGATAGCTGCTCCAGTTGTAGCAGAGCAGCACATCGTCCCCGGTGGTCTCCTCTGTCGGCATTACGGTTACGCCCTGAGCGATTTTCAGGGCTTCTTCTTTTGATACATCAGAGCTTATCAGCATTTCCAGTACCAGATGCTCCTCCGGGTAGGCCACATACAAACTCTGATTGTAAGCGTCCAGCGCCTTTTTCAGGTAGACGCCGTTGCGGCCGTTCACCTTCAGCTCTTCTTTTTCCACCACGTTATAGTTCAACACTTCAAAGGAGGTATCTCCGGTATCCATGTAATAGCAGCCAATGGTCACTCCGCCCCGGCCATCCCGGTAGTTGTATTTGCCCTCTTCCGTCTGTACCATGCCGTCGGGCAGATAGGAAGCCTGCACCTTCACATAGTGCTCTGAATCTGCAGATGCCACCGTGCCGTCCTGCGCGCCGTCCTGACGCTCCAGCTTCGTCTCGTAAGCATATTTACCCACCCGGTTATTTTTCAAGCCATAGAGAACCCCTGCAAATACTGTAGTACCAAGGGCCAGTGTGGCCGCTGCCACAGCGATGGCCAGCCGTTTCTTTGAAATATGGCGTCCGGTTTTTCGATTTCCGGGAAGCATATCCGGTTTTGCCAGCTGCTTTTCTACCTCCTGTTCGATCATCTGCCGCATCTCCTCCGGCATTTTGGGAAAATCACGGTTCATATTTTCTAATTTCATACCCTGCTCCGTCCTTTTCTTTTTACTAAAATTTGTTCTACATTACATTCCTTTTACTGCGCTGCCCGCTCGGCCAGTTCGTTTCTAAGCCGCTGTCTGGCCCGGGCCAGCCGATTTTTCACGGCGCTTTCTGTGGTCTTCATCATAGTCGCAATCTCCCGCACGCTGTACCCCTCCAGATAGTAGAGAGTCACGCTTAACCGCATCTCCTCCGGCAGCCGGTAAATGGCCTCATAAAGATCCGAATAATCCTTCTGCTCCTCCGCCTTTTCCTCCTGTCGGTAATCCTCCAGGGATACGACGCGCTTTTCCTTCCGCATGACGCTGTAGCATTCATTGAGCAGAATCCGCATGAGCCAGGTTTTCGCATAAGCGTCCTTTTTCAATGTATCTAATTTGGAAAATGCCTTTACAATGGCCTCCTGAATGGCGTCGGCGCAGTCCGCGTCGCTGTATAACAGGGTCTTGGCCACATGATACATGGCGTCCTCCGATGCCATGATCAATTCTCCCAATTCTTCTTTTTTCATTGTTTCCTTCCCGCCGGCTTTGGTTATTTGCTTGCGCGCTGCATTTGCTTTACATAGATTAGATGCATGGGAACAGGGTTTGGTCGCATACGTCCGGAAAAAATTTATTTCCACTGTATTATATTAAAAAACGACTGTCCGGATCCTACAGCAGATCCATTCAGCCGCTTTTATTATTTCACTTTCTATTTTCCAAAACAGTCCCCTGCCTTAGCCGCCATAATCACTGTTGACCTTATATCGGATCCTCAGGAACATGCACATCTTATCTCCCCGGTAATAGAAATCGTAGGTGGGGCTATGGATAGTTCGTCAATTCTATTATACCTTTCATATTTATTTTCCAAAGGATAATATGTAGCATGTAAAAGTAATTTGTTATAATTTTTTCTTGACATTTGAATCCCTTTTTCCGTATAATAAGCGGCGGACAATTTCACAGAACAAATCAGAACTGGTATAGAATTGGAAACGACACAAGCGCTTCGCTCTTGATAACGAACAACACGTGTGTCTTTTTTATACCCATTTTTCGAAAAGGAGAACAATTTTATGCCAAAAACAAAATTTCAAAATGTCATTTTCACTCTTATGATGGCTTTCCTCATGGTCTATGCCATGATCTGCTACAACATTTCCCTGAATATCGGAGAAATGAGCAATCAGGTCTTTCTGATGGCTTTTCATGAAATGGTCATCATGTGGCCGATAGCTTTTATCCTGGAGTTCTTTGTGGTTGATAACCTGGCTCACAAGCTCGCTTTCCGCATGGTAACGCCGCAGGATCGCCCGATCGTTATCACGCTGGCTATCTCTGTCATGATTATCTGCATCATGTGTCCGGTCATGAGTCTGATTGCAACCCTGCTGTTCAAAAACGCCGGCTCTCAGTTTATTGCTGTCTGGCTGCAGACCACTTTCATGAATTTCCCGGTAGCTTTCTTCTGGCAGCTGATGTACTGCGGACCGTTTATCCGACTGATTTTCCGGAAAATGTTTCCGGAGAAATAAGTGATATTGAATGGGATTCCAAAGGATTTTCCCCTTGCATAAAATCGTCTGTATCTGCACCATTTCTGAGAAACAGTTGCAAATACAGACTATTTTTTCACAAAAATTGAATTCTATTGCATTAAATCGCATCCAGCGCCTGGGCGATATCCGCAATCAGATCCTTCTTATCCTCCAGTCCGCAGGAAATCCGGATGAGCCCGGCCGGAACCCCGGCAGCGGCCAGCTGCTCATCGTTCATCTGTCTGTGGGTGGATGTGGCCGGATTCAGGCAGCAGGTGCGAGCGTCCGCCACATGGGTCTCAATGGCCGCCAGCTTCAGGTTCTTCATGAATTTTTCCGCCGCTTTTCTTCCGCCCTTCAGCTCGAAGGAAACCACGCCGCAGCCGCCGTTGGGCAGATATTTCTTCGCCAGTTCATAATATTTGTTGGAGGGCAGCGTCGGATAATTGACGAACTCTACCTTCTCATGCTGCTCCAGAAATTCCGCTACAGCCTGGCCGTTTTCCACATGGCGGGGCATCCGCACATGCAGGGACTCCAGACCCAGATTCAGGATAAAGGCGTTCTGGGGAGACTGGACACAGCCCAGATCCCGCATGAGCTGGGAGGTACATTTCGTGATAAAGGCTCCCTCTTTACCGAATTTCTCTGCATAAGTGATACCATGATAGGATTCGTCCGGCGTACAGAGCCCGGGAAACTTGTCTGCATGGGCCATCCAGTCAAACTTACCGCTGTCGATAATGGCTCCGCCCAGAGCCGCGCCGTGGCCGTCCATATATTTGGTGGTGGAATGGGTGACAATGTCAGCGCCCCACGCAAAAGGCCGCAGATTTACCGGCGTCGGGAAGGTATTGTCCACGATGAGCGGTACGCCGTGGGCGTGGGCCGCCTTTGCGAATTTTTCGATATCCAGTACCGTCAGGGCCGGATTGGCAATGGACTCTCCGAATACAGCCCGGGTATTATCCTGAAATGCCGCATTCAGTTCTTCCTCTGTGCAGTCCGGAGCCACGAAGGTGGATTCCACACCCATTTTCTTCAGGGTCACGTCAATCAGGTTATAGGTACCGCCGTAGATGGAGGAAGACGCCACGATATGGCTGCCTGCCTCGCAGATATTAAACAGAGCGAAGAAGTTCGCCGCCTGTCCGGATGAGGTCAGCATACCTGCCGTACCGCCCTCCAGGGCCGTGATCTTCGCTGCCACATAATCATTGGTAGGGTTCTGCAGTCTGGAATAGAAATAGCCTTCCGCTTCCAGATCAAAAAGCTTTCCCATATCCTCGCTGGTGTCATACTTATAAGTGGTAGACTGAATAATCGGAATCTGTCTCGGTTCTCCGTTTCCCGGTGTGTAACCGGCCTGTACGCATTTGGTGTTTAATGAATAATCCATGTGTATTCTCCGCCTTTACTTTCATTTTCATGGCTTCTATGTTACACCTATTTTGCATACCTGTAAAGATGGAGAACACATGTTTTGCTTATTTCTGTCGCTTTTTGATCTGCGGCGGGCGGTAATGATAGAGCTCGTTGTAGGCCTCCAACTCGTCCACATCCTTCACCCCGCTTGGAATCAGTCCCGTACAGTCCTGGGCTGATGCGGCATTGGACAGATAATCATAGGAATCAATGAGCTGCTCGTTCGGTTTTCGCATGGCAGAACCTCCTGTTATCTATAAAAAAATCATGAAAAAGGGACAATAGCTGTATTTTCTGTGACACTGCTATTGTCCCCTGCTTTTGTATTCTTATGTCTGCCGTTTTATGGCTTTATTTTTCCTGCATATATTTTCCGGTCACACTTTCCGGATTGGCCGCCACCTGCGCGGGCGTACCGGCAGCTACAATGTATCCTCCGGCTTCTCCGCCGCCCGGCCCCATATCAATGATATAATCGGCGTTCCTGATCACATCCAGATCGTGTTCGATAACCATCACCGTAGCACCATTGTCCACCAGGGTCTGGAAGACCTGCAACAAAGTCCGGACGTCCAGCGGATGCAGGCCGATGGTGGGTTCATCGAAGACAAAGACCGAATCAGACTGACCTTTCCCCATCTCACTGGCCAGCTTCAGACGCTGGGCTTCGCCGCCGGAGAGGCTTGGCGTCTCCTCGCCCAGGGTCAGATAGCCCAGCCCCAGCTTTTCCAGAACCTCCAAGCGCTGATGAACAGTCTTCAGATCTTTCGTGGCCTCCAGCGCCGTATGCACATCCATTTCCATAAGCTCCGGCAAGGAATACTGCTTTCCTGATTTCGTTTCATACCGAATCTGCCAGGTCTCTTTCCTGTACCGGGATCCGCCGCACTCAGTACAGGGGATATCCACATCCGGAAGGAACTGCACATCCAGGCTGATTTCTCCGGTGCCATCGCAGATTGGACAGCGCAGCGCCCCTGTATTGTAGGAGAAATCGCCTGCTTTATAACCGTCTCTTTTTGCGTCTGCCGTCCTGGCAAATACCTTCCGTAGTTCATCATGGACGTTGGCATAGGTGGCCACGGTAGAGCGTACATTGATCCCGATGGGCGTGGCATCGATAAGCTTTACATGGGAGATGCCTTCGGCTGAAATCCCTTTCACATGCTCCGGCAGCTTGGTTCCGGCTGTCACAGCCTGCAGACCCGGTACCAGACTTTCCAGTACCATGGTAGTTTTTCCGGAACCGGATACGCCGGTTACGACTGTCAGCCTGCCTTTGGGAATGTCTGTTTCCAATGGTTTTACCGTATGAATCTGCGCCGTGGAAAGATGGATCTTTCCCAGAGAAAACAAGTCTGTTTCTGCCGTCTGGCAGCGTATCCGGCTGTCTGCCTTTCCTGACAAAAACGGACCAATCATGGAAGCCGGATTTGCCACAATCTCCGGGATACTGCCCTCGGCAATCACGTGTCCCCCACCTGCGCCTGCCTCCGGTCCCATCTCGATAATCCAGTCGGATTCTGCAAGGATCTGGATATCATGGTCCACCAGAATGACTGAATTACCGTCGGCGATCAGATCCTGCATCACTGCATTCAGTCCGACGATATTGGAAGGATGCAGACCGATAGATGGCTCGTCCAGCACGTAGAGCACGCCGGTGGTTCGGTTCCGGACGGCTCTGGCCAGCTGCATCCGCTGACGCTCTCCGGTAGACAGCGTCGAAGCCGCCCGATCCAGGGACAGGTAAGAAAGTCCCAGATCCATCAGACGCCTTGCCGCGCTCCGGAAGGACTCGCAGATGCTTTCGGCCATGGGGCGCATCTCTTTTGGCAGAGATGCAGGCACACCGTCCACCCAGTCCGCCAGCTCCCCAAGGGTCATCCGACAGGCCGCCTCTAACCCGATGCCGCGAAGCTTCGGTGCTCTGGCCTGTCCGGAAAGTCTGCTTCCACCGCATTCCGGACAGATTTCTTCTTTTAGAAAACGCTCTACCCGCTTCATGCCCTTATCATCCTTTACCTTCGCAAGCGCATTTTCTACGGTATAGACTGCGTTAAAATACGTAAAATCCAGTTCTCCCGCCTGATTGGTCTTCTTTGCTTTATAAAAAATGTGTTTTTTCTCCGCCGGACCGTGGTAAATAATCTCTTTTTCCCTTTCCGTCAGATCCCGGAAAGGCACATCGGTACGCACGCCCATTTCCCGGCACACATCGGTCATCAGGGACCACATGAGGCTATTCCAGGGAGCCACCGCACCCTCGTCAATGGTCAGGGACTCATCGGGCACCAGCGTGTCCAGATTTACCGTACGAACACTTCCGGTACCGCCACATTTCGGGCATGCCCCCTGGGAATTGAAGGACAGCTCTTCCGCCGACGGCGCATAGAAATGCTCGCCGCATTCCGGACAAATCAGCTCAGAACCGGCCGCTACCGCAAGGCTTGGCGCCACATAATGGCCATTCGGACAGCGGTGGCTTGCAAGTCTCGAATACATCAGTCTTAAAGAATTCAGAAGTTCTGTTCCGGTACCGAAGGTACTTCGGATGCCCGGAACGCCGGGCCGCTGATGAAGAGCCAATGCCGCAGGGACATACAGAACCTCGTCCACCTGGGCCTTGGCTGCGCCTGTCATACGCCGCCTGGTGTAGGTAGACAGGGATTCCAGGTAACGCCTGGAGCCTTCCGCGTACAGAACGCCCAGAGCCAGAGAAGATTTCCCTGAACCGGAGACACCTGCGATTCCCACGATTTTATTCAGAGGCACGTCCACGTCGATATTTTTCAAATTGTGTACTCTTGCGCCGCGCACCCGGATGCACGCAGGCGCTGTATGCAGTTCTTTCATTTATTTCCCCTTTTATCCGATAATGGTGGAACCGTTTCCATAGAGATAAACGCGAAGCAGACCCATCAATACCAGATGCCCCACATAAAACCAGTAGAAAAACCACTTCATGCCTTTCCAGTTTCCCCTGGTTCCATTATAGTAATACATAAACGGCCACACAAGGACGATGCCATATTGCAGCAAACCATATACCACGTCGATGCAGAGACACCATACCAGCACATACATGGAGATGTAAACCAGCATCCCAAGCATCTGTTTTCTCAGATTTCCCCGGTTGTTGTAGATATGCAGGGAGCATAAGACCGGAAAACAGGACCAGTCAGACGGAAACGCCAACAGGCATAGCAGAAGAATCAGCAAATTCTTCTGCCACTCCGTCAAAGCAAAGCTCCGGCGTTCATTATCATTCATATACAACGCCAGCGCCGCGCAGAACAGAGCCCAGATTACGCTGGTCTGATTCAGCACGGAACTCCGGAATGGGATCCAGGAAATGCCGAAGCAAAAGGTGTAGGCGAAATGGGATATGACTGCGAAAACGAACAGCCTCTCCAGATACTTTTTCAGATTTTTCGTATATTGATAGCCCTCGGCAATCATAAACCACATGGTGGGAGCCGCCAGACGGCCAATCAGGTGAATACCCAGAAGCCACCAGGCCTTGTTATCGTAGCCCGGCCAAAGGGTCCAGGCCAGATGGTCAAGAGCCATGGCCAGGATGGCAAATACTTTCAACTGGTTTCCGGAAAAACCGGTAAATTTATTTTCCTTCGTCTGCATTCTCCCCTCCCATTCCGAAGTAACGAGAATGTGGCGTGCAGTTATTCATCATACCATCTCGTTTCTTCGCATTTTTGTCTTTCATAATTTTGCTACAGTCATTTTCAACCGTTCCAGCAGATCGCCCTGTAAATAGTATGTCGTCTCAAAATTCAGATACCGCATGGTCTGATCGTCCCACATGATTTTGATCTGTGCCGGGAATTCATCGTCGGCGTCCCAGAATTGAATCAAAACCGGGAAAAATGAAAATGCGGGGATCTCTGCCGTCACGTCCGCGCCTGCCAGCCTGGGCTTTATCTGACCGCCCAGGCGGATGCAGGATTGTTTTAATTCTTCCACTTTTCCGGAAAAATAATCGGCGTATTTCTGTGAGAAAATATCCGCGCTGGGGCTTGCTCCTGCTGCTGCAAAATTCGCCACCAGCGTCCATTTCCCACTGAGAGGCGGAAGCTCCTTCCCGTCTCCATGGCAGAGCATGTCATAGATGGTCATGACCGTCTCATAGGAACGGCATTCCGTATACTCCCCACTTGTTTTCTCATAGATGGTCCCGGTGCTCCGCGCAATGCGGCAACGCGTACCGATATAGGTCAGGTACAGATACTGTTCATCTGTTTCCAGATGAAATTTTTCTGCCAGCAGCTGCTGATCGTATTTCAGGAAATAGCTTTTTCCAATATCTACCTGTTTTTCATAATTAGACATCATTTGCTTCATCTTACTCTTACTCCGTAAAAGTGTACCGGATCAGATATCCCTTGGCATCTCCGGTAACAATGGTCACGTCTCCGTTCGGATTCTCGATTCTTTCCAGAACCGGAAATCTGCCATGCTCCTGCACATAGCTCTCCGGGCTCTCAGCCTCAGCTTCGATGAATTCTTTCTTCGCGTGGGTGGCTCCGCCACAGGGGTTTATTGTTTCTACTAAAATCTCGTACTCTTTCATGATACCGACTCCTTTTCTCAGATTGATACCTTTATTATAACCAATCTGTCCGCCGAAATCAAAAGGCGTTTTTCACTTTTTGCTCCGTTTTTTTCAGATACAGATAAAATCCCATGCATATCAGCACTCCCACC
>USDU01000080.1 GCA_900553635.1 uncultured Lachnospiraceae bacterium
GAAGGATGGACCCCTGCGGAAATGAATGCTCTCTGGAACGGCTACGGCATCACCGACGCCGATGCCCTTGCTGAAATCTACCAGGCCATCCGGCAGGATCCCGCCAATTACCTGAAATATTATCTGGGCGCCGTGGAAATCCTGGAACTGAAAAAAGAAGCGGAAGATACCCTTGGCGCACAGTTTTCACTGAAGGATTTCCACAGCTACCTGCTCCGCACCGGCCCCGCTCCTTTTTCCATTCTCCACTCTTACCTGCCCGCCTGGACAGCTATGGATTAGTCTTATCTAACTGTTAAATGCCATTTTTCCCGCCAGCCACACACTGACCGCGATCCCCACCACCGTTGCCAGCAGCGCCCCCGGCAGCGTGTAGCGGGTTTTCTTCACCTTCGCTGCCATAAAATAGATGCTCATAGTATAGAAGACCGTCTCCGTACACCCCATCATAATGGACGCCGCCAGCCCCACATAGCTATCCGTCCCGTACTCCTTAAAAATATCCAGCGCCAGCCCTGTGGCCGCCGAAGCTGAGAACATCCGCACGATAGCCAGCGGCAGAAGCTCCGACGGGAAATGCACCTTTTCCGTCAGACCGCCCAGCAAACCCGCCAGGAAATCCAGGAAGCCGGAAGCCCGCAGTACTCCGACAGCCACCATCAACCCCACCAGTGTCGGCAGAATCTGCACCACCGTCTTCAGTCCGTCCTTTGCCCCTTTTACAAAATCATCGTACACCGGCCGCTTCGCGGCCAGCCCCTCCATCACCACATAAAAAATCAAAAAGGGCACAATAAGATCCGATATGTAGAGCATGATCCGTATCATTTTCTCACCCCCTGTCCATCAGCTTACAGAATACTGCCGCTGTCACTGCACTGATCAGTGTCGCCACCAGAGACGGCGCCAGAATTACCGCCGGATTCACACTACCGTACTGACTCCGATATGCGATAATATTCACCGGAATCAGCTGCAGAGACGCGATATTCAGGACCAGAAAAGTACACATTTCGTTGCTGGCCGTCCCCTTTTTCCGCGCCTGCTGTCCGGTCTTCCGTCGCTCCTCTTCCAGATCGCTGAGCGCTTCCATGGCCCTCAGTCCCGCCGGCGTCGCTGCCCAGCCAAGCCCAAAGATATTGGCAATCACATTGGTGGTGATATATTCCCGCGCCGGATGCTCCCTGGGCAGCCTCGGAAACATGAAATTCATAAAAGGAGCGATAGCCCGGGACGCCCGCCTTATGACGCCGCTCCTCTGGGCAATTTCCATCAATCCCACCCACAATGCCATAATTCCTGCCATGGTGATACACAGCGTTACTGCCTCCCCCGCCGATTCCAGCGCCGCTTCCGTCAATTCCGGCAGCCTCCCCTGCAAGGCTCCGTAAACAATTCCCAGTATCAGCATGGCCGCCCAAAGATAATTCAGCATGACATCTTCTCCCGTTTTTTATCAATATATTACCCAAACTCCCCATTTATGGAAATTTCCTTGCTTTTCTTGATTTCAGTCCCAAATTTTTTTTATTTTATCCTTTTTTTATGATTTTTTAATAATTTGTTCATTAAAATATCATTAAGAAATGTATTTTCCTATTGGAATCTTATGGGTTTTTTGTTATAATGTTGGAATCAAGTGTTACCATTAAATTAAGGAGGAGAAGCAATGAAGAACACCGGAGTGGTCAGAAGACTGGATGAGCTCGGACGTATCACGCTTCCTATGGAATTACGAAAAGTATTCGGAATTGAAGAACGCGACTCTCTCGAGATCTATGTTGAAGATGACAAAATTATTTTAAAAAAGTATGCACCGACGGATATTTTCACAGGAGACCGAGATGATCTTATTGAATTCCATGGTAAAATGGTTTCCAAAAAGTCAATTGAAGAATTGGCGAAAAAAGCCAACTTGATCTAATAATATTTATCGGCTAACAAAAACCGGAAGCCCAATGATGGGTCCCCGGTTTTTTTATTTTGTCCGATTAGTTATCGCTATCTTCCAGCAGCGCCTGATAAATATCCCGCTTGGACACGCCCCGGTCCTTGGCCGCCAGCCGCATGGCCTCTTTGCGCAGGACGCCCTGCTGCTCATACAGCGCCACGTGCTCGGCAATGGTCATCTGCTCCCAGGCCGCCTGCTTTTCCTTTTCCATCTCTTCCCGGCTCCGGCCCTCGATAACCAGCACGCACTCACCTCTGGGCGCCTCCGCCTCATAGTGGCGGATGGCTGCCTCCAGATCCGTCCGGAAAATGGTCTCGTGCTTCTTCGTCAGCTCCCGGCACACCGAAATCCGCCGATTTCCCAGGGTATCACGAAGCTCCCCAAGGGTCTTCAGAAGCCGATGGGGCGCTTCATAGATAATCATCGTCCGCGTCTCGCTTTTCAGCTCCTCCAGCACGTTCTGGCGTTCCTTCTTATCCGACGGCAGAAAGGCCTCAAAGGCAAACCTCCTGGTCCCGAGCCCCGACAGCGTCAGTGCCGTCACGCAGGCACAGGCTCCCGGCAGCACCGTCACCGTAATACCCGCCTCCGCGCACATTTTCACCAGCTCCTCGCCCGGATCAGAGATACCCGGCATTCCGGCATCCGTGATCAGCGCGATATTTTTGCCCGCCCGAAGCTGCTCCACCAGCTCCCGACCCTTATCGAACTTGTTGTACTCATGATAGCTGGTCATGGGCGTATGAATTTCAAAATGATTCAGAAGCTTGATGCTGTTGCGGGTATCCTCTGCCGCAATCACATCCACCTCTTTTAAGATACGCAGCACCCGAAAGGTAATATCCTCCAGATTACCGATGGGTGTGGCGCACAGATATAACGTTCCCTGCATGTTATCTCCTTAATAGCCGTAAATATCGTAGATTTCGTCCATATAGACGCCGGGCTCTTTGTATACAATCAGCGGCTTCTCTACGGTCATTCGGGAACGCCCGCCCCGGCACGCCTCCAGAAGCACCATATTCGGTTCCTTATCCACATAAGGATAGACTAACTGCATCCGTTTGGGCTCCAGCTTATACTTCACCAGTGTAGTTATAATTTCCGCAAGCCGAAAGGGTCGGTGTACCAGATAAAAGCGTCCGCCGGGCCGCAGCACCTTCGCTGCCTCCCTGGCCACATCCTCGAAGCTGCACAGAATCTCATGGCGCGCGATGGCTTTGGGCAGCTCCGGATTCACGATGCCGTGACTGCCCGTCATGTACGGCGGATTGCAGGTCACCACATCAAAAGAAGCCGCCCCGAAGATCGAAGCCGCTTCCTTTATATCACCCTGGACAATGGAAACGGAATCCGAAAGAGCATTTAACTCCACGCTTCGCCTGGCCATATCCGCGCTCTCTTCCTGAATCTCCAGCCCGGTAAAATCACGCCCCGATGTCTTGCCCCGAAGCAGAATCGGTATAATCCCCGTGCCGGTTCCCAGATCAAGCGCCCGCTCCCCCGGCTTCACCTTCGCGAACCCGGACAGCAACACCGCATCCATGCCAAAACAAAACTTACTGGGATTCTGGATAATCTGATAGCCGTTTCGCTGCAGATCGTCCAGCCGTTCTCCATCCTTTAACTTAATTGTCATCCAGCTTTGATTTCCTCTCCTGCTTTTCCAGGGCCTCCAGCTTCTTCAGTTCCTTATCAGCCGCTCCGCCTTTGTCGCCCTTATCGCCCTTCTTTCTTCTCGGGCGGAACTTCAGCTCCTCCACCGGATACTCCCGGATCTCCTTCTCGTCGCCCTCGACGGTCACGATGACCTTTACCTTCTGGCGCAGCACGTTGACGCTCTGCACCTCACCCTTCAGTCCGTCGGCTGTGGTCACATAATCCCCCAGTCCCGGCAAATGGCTGTTCAGCTCCTCGTAGGTCTCCTGCTCATGCTTCAGGCAGCACATCAGTCTGCCGCATACGCCGGAAATCTTCGTAGGGTTCAGGGACAGGTTCTGCTCCTTGGCCATCTTGATGGACACCGGCACGAAATCAGACAGGTGGGTATGGCAGCACAGGGGTCTGCCGCAGATGCCGATACCGCCTAAGATCTTAGTCTCATCCCGGACTCCAATCTGCCGCAGCTCAATACGGGTACGGAACACGCTGGCCAGATCCTTGACCAGCTCACGGAAATCAATACGTCCGTCCGCGGTAAAATAAAATAATACTTTGTTATTATCGAAGGTATATTCCGCCTGGATCAGCTTCATTTCCAATCCATGCTTCTTAATCTTTTCCTGGCAGATTTTAAATGCCTCTTTTTCCTTGAAGCGGTTGGCCGCCTCTCTTGTATCATCCTCCTGGGTCGCAATCCGGATCACCGGCTTCAGAGGCTGGATAATCTTCTTATCCTCCACCTCTTTGGTGCCCACTACCACATATCCGTACTCCACGCCTCTGGCGGTCTCCACAATCACATGCTTTCCCTTGGGAATGTCCAGCTTTCCGGGGGAAAAGAAATATATTTTTCCCGCGTTCCGGAATCTGACGCCTATGACTTTTTCCATTTTAATTCTCCTTTATCGTCAGCATGAGAAGCTCCATGGTCAGCTCAAAGTTTACGTTGGCGTTCAACCGCACCTTGGCCTTCTCCAGTGCCTTTAAAATCCGCTCCAGCCCCTCATAAGAGCTCTTCTGGGCCTGGGCGCTGATATCATTAATTTCTTCCGCAAAAACCAGTCCGTCAATCTGGCGGGTGGCCTTGAACAGAAGCACATCCCGGAACCACAGGGCCATCAGATCGAGGTAATCGTTAATCTCCGTCTTATACTCGGACGCCGAACGCACCGCCTCGGTCAGCTCGTAGATCTCCATATCGCGCAGATGCCGAAGCAGATGAATCAGGTGGCTTTTCAGCTCCGTAAACTGATCCGACTGGGCCAGCCGTTCCGCTTTCCCCACATTTCCCCTGGCAAATGCGGTGCATACCTCCGCCTGATAATCGGGAATATGGTACTTCTCCATCAGATAGGGCTTGATGATCTCATTCTTCACCGGACGCAGCTTCAGGGTCACGCACCGGGACAGAATGGTCGGCAGGAATGCGTCCGCATTGGTGGTCAGTAGCATGATGACGCCGTAGGCAGGCGGCTCCTCAATGGTCTTCAGGAGGGCGTTCTGGGCCTGTACGGTCATCTTCTCTGCCTCGTCCACAATATAGATTTTATATGGGCTGCTATAGGGCTTGATCTGGATATCGCCGCAGAGCTGGCCGCGGATGTCCTCCACGCCGATGCTGGCGGGCTTCTCATGCGTCACTTCAATGATATCCGGCTGATTGCCGCTCTGTGCCTGCTTGCAGGAATGGCATTCCCCGCAGGGCTCCACACCGCCCCGTTCACACTGGAGTGTCTGGGCAAAGGCCCGGGCCAGCATTTTCTTTCCCGCTCCTTCTTCTCCATCCAGAATATAGGCATGGGATACTTTTTGAAGCTTTATGGCATTCTGCAGGTGCTCGATGATCTGCCCGTGCCCTAAGATTTCGGAAAATCCGGCCATATATTCACACTCCCTTCTTTCTACCGCTGTTCATTTTATTAAAACTAACTTGATGAAAAAATACTCTTTTTAGTATAACATACATTTTTTAGAAAAAACAGCTTTTTATACTTTTGTTCTGCTCCGCAAATCCGCCTGCGGACTGTAATTTCCTTTATCTGAAGGTTCTCACTTATGTTCTTTTATATACGCTGAGATTTCCTCTAGGCTTTCCTTCAAATCCCGGTTCCAGAATCGCTTCTCAATTCCGGCCTCCGCAATTTTCTCCTCCGCGAAATCCTCACTGTCCGCCAGGAACCGCCGACAAAGCTCTGCGTACTTTGGCTCCTGCTGTCCGCGTTCCCGAGTGAGAGCTCTCTGCAGCCGCTCTCCGTCCTCCACTTCGATGTAAATGGGAATCACTCGCTCTGCCCCATAATAATTCCGAAGTGCCCGGTAGGACTCCAGTACGCCGACACCCGCATAGTTATATTTTTCCAGATCGGTCGCCTCTGTATCAGCTGTAAAATATTTCCACACTCCATGTACCGTATCATAAGCCCGAAGCTCGATCACCTTCCCGGCGTTTTGAAGTTCTGTCAGACCCGCTTCATCCGTAAAATGATACTGCACTCCCTGCTCCTCCCCGGCCCGCATAGGACGGGTAGTGTACAGCACCAGCGGCTTCAGAGCCAGGCTTTCGTTTTCCAGAAGCTTCTGAAAAATGGTGTCCTTGCCTGTGGCGCTTTTCCCGATTACATAAAATAATTTTCCCATCATTTTCTCCGTTTTATTCTTTTACAATCCCAAGCTTCGGAATCCCATCTCCGTCGTATTCCAGCCCATGCACCTCATAACCGGCCTCCAGCCATTCCTCTATGCATTTCAGCAGCTCTTCCGTCATCCGCTCCCCCGGCGCCAGAACCGGAATTCCCGGCGGGTACAGATACACGTAATTGTCTGCCACAGCGCCCTCACAGGCCGCCAGAGGCCTGCAATCCCCTTCGGCCTCCGCTGCTTCACCAATGGTCAGAACAGCCTTCAGACGTGGCAGCGCGTTGCTCTTGGCGCTCACTTTATCTGCTGTGTTCACGCCGACCGGTATCTTTTCATCCATATCCTGATCGAGCTCATGCAGCGCTTCCTCCAGTCTCCCGAACCCTTCTTCCGAATCCGCGATTCCCGCGATTCCAACCACGTAATCCGGCCCGCTCATTTCCATCTGGATATGGTACCGCTCCCGGAGCATCCGCGACAGCTCTTCTCCTGTCAGCCCGGCTCCTGCAAGATTCGCTCTCCTTGCGGAAATCAGCAGCTTGCTCCGATCAAAATCCGCCGTCTGCCCGAACTCCTCCAGTTTCGCTTCCAACTGCCATATACCGTCCTTCTCACTGTCCAATCCGGCCAGATACAGCCATTTCAGCTCCCGGCAGCTCTCCCGGAAATTCTTAAGCTCCCGCACATGCTTCGCGAACAGCTCCTCGCCGTCCCGCTCTATCAAATCCACACAGGCGTCAATGGAAGCCATCAACACATAAGACGGGCTGCTGCTCTGATAGATGGACAGAAATTTCCGAATCCGCTCCCGATTCGCTATTTCTCCCTGCACATGCAGAAGCGCCGTCTGTGTCATGGCCGGCAGCGTCTTATGCACACTCTGAATCACCACATCTGCCCCTGCGCTCACCGCGTCCTCCGGAAAGTATTTTGAAAATGGAAAATGCGCCCCATGAGCCTGATCCACAATCAGCGGAACGCCATATCGATGACAAATTCCCGCGATCCGGCGCACATCTGAGCAGACGCCATCGTAGGTAGGGGATACTATCATGACAGCCTGGATATCTGTCTGAATCCAGTTTTGATTTTTTTCCCTGTCTCCACCGGAGTCTTTCTCTGTTTTTCCATCCGCCTGCTGTTTTTTCTCTATGATGGACTTTTGCAATGCATTTTCCACATCTTCCGGCAAAATCGCGCCGTTTATCCCCAATTCCGGGATGTATTGTGGATAAAGATACACCGTTTTTAATCCCCGGAGCTCCGCCCCGTGATAGGCAGACCGGTGACAGTTCCGGGCCATCAGAAGCGTCCCACCATACTTCGTGCAGCCTGAGATGGCGCTCAGGATTCCCGCCGTACTTCCATTTACCAGGAAATGCGTCTCCCCGGCCCCGAACACCTGCGCCGCCCGCCGCTGGGCCTCCGTCAGCACCCCGTCATTCTCCGGATGATGCAGATCGTCAAAACCGTCTATCTCCGTAATATCTATTTGAAATGGATTCTCAAATTTCCCCATAAGCCGCTTGTGCCCCGGCATATGAAAGGCGTAAAAATCCGAAGCTCCGTAGGCAGCCAGCTTCTCATAAAGCGGCCCGCCGAACTTATCCTGTCTTCTATTATTCTGTCTGTCCACGCAATCTTTAAATCACTTTCTCTGTTTTATTCTTCGATGCAACACACCGATTTTTGCTATCTTTATAGCCACTCGCCCAGCTCTTCCATATCCTGAACCGTCGTAGACCAGCCGGTCGCCAGCCGTACCACCGTGTGCGTGTCATCGGCTTTCTCCCAGAAGCTGACTGCCACGTGTTTCTTCAGTTCCTCCAGTTTTTCATTTTCCATAATCACAAACTGCTGGTTGGTCGGGGACTCCAGATAGAAAGTATAATTTTTGTCATGAAGCAGACGCTTCAACTGCTCCGCCATTTCGATGGCATTGCGGCTGATATTCAGATAAAGGTTTCCCGTAAACAGCTCGTCAAACTGGATGCCCAAGAGACGCCCCTTCGCCAGCAGCGCTCCCTGCTGTTTGATCCGCGTCATGAAATGCTTCGGCGCGTTCCCTTTCGGAAATACTACAGCTTCCCCGCAGAGTGCGCCCACCTTAGTGCCTCCGATATAAAAGACGTCACAGATCCGTGCGATATCCGGCAGGGTCATATCCGCCTCCGGGCTCATGAGACCGTAGCCCAGACGCGCGCCGTCCAGATACAGCGGCATCTCATAGGCATGACATACCTCCGCGATGGCCTCCAGTTCAGCTTTGCTATAGAGCGTACCGTACTCCGTCGGCCAGGACACATACACCATCCCCGGAAATACCATATGCTCATGATTGCCATTCTCAAAAAATGTTTCCAGGTAAGTCTTTAATTCTCCCGCATCAATCTTTCCCTGATGCTGTGGCAAAGTCAGTACCTTATGTCCGGTATTCTCGATGGCTCCTGCTTCATGAACGCTCACATGACCTGTCTCTGCTGCTACCACGCCCTCGTAGGACTGCAGCATGGACGCAATCACTACCGCATTGGTCTGGGTACCACCCACCAGAAATTCTACGATTGCTTCCGGGCACTCGGTGGCTTCTCGGATCTTTCTTCTTGCATTCTGACAATACACATCTGTCCCGTAACCCGACAGCGGCTCCATATTCGTCTCTGTTAATCTCTGTATAATCCGCGGATGCGCTCCCGCTGAATAATCGTTCTCAAATGAAATCATAATAGAAACCTCCTCTGCAAATATGTTGACTCACTTGCGCTCATTATGCTGTGAATATTTCATTTCACAGCCGGCATTCGCCGTTCGTCAATCATACACGTATGTTGACTCACTTGCGCTCATTATATCACGAATTATCCTGCTTATCCCATTTTATCTTTATTTTTTACTATAATTTTGCCGCCAAAAGCTATCGCCTTCCATCTGAATAATTTTCAGATTTCCACTTGATTTTCTGTGCTAAAGTGCTACAATATTTTTTGTAAGCATCACGGGCTTGTAGCTCAGTTGGGAGAGCGCTGCGTTCGCAACGCAGAGGTCGAGGGTTCGAATCCCTTCAGGTCCATGGAACAAAGATTTTATAAATACGGAAGTATAGCTCAGCTGGGATGAGCGTTCGCCTCACACGCGAGAGGTCATGGGTTCGAGCCCCATTACTTCCACTGGAAAAGCCTGTATTTACGGGCTTTTTTCGTATCCGGAAATCAAAAGGTAATCAAAAAGTAATCAGGGTAATCAAATACCCTAGAACATGATTATTCGGGAAAGGAAATTAAATGAAAAAAGTCCCGGGAATTTTTCTCTTCCCGGGGCTCCTCTTTTGTATACGCTTATCCGTTGTATTACTTAAAACATACGAATCTACACGAAAAATATTTGATTTTTACATAAAAAAAGTGCCCAGAACCGGAATCGAACCAGTGACACGAGGATTTTCAGTCCTCTGCTCT
>USDU01000081.1 GCA_900553635.1 uncultured Lachnospiraceae bacterium
GTGCATAAAATAACCCTCCTTACTGGATTTTGTCCAGTAAAGAGGGTACATATCAAAAACAGATCTGAATATCAGCTCATCTTATTTTAAAGTATGGACAATCGGTCGGGCGTCCTATGCATTGATCATAGTAACAAGCCTATTCGAAATGAGATTCCGAAAAAGTATAACTGAATAGAGGAAAAATTTGTAAAAAAAGAGGAAGAGTCCGCCTATGAGTGTCGAAGACTGTGGTTGAAGGCGTCTGGTTTAGCATGTATAATGCGAGGAGAAGCATAGCATGAGTAGAAACCGAAATACTTCCACAACCAGACAAAAGAGAAAAATAAGAAATACACAAAAGAAGGTACATCATCAGCATAAGGACAGATTATTCCGGTACATTTTTCAGGATAAAGAGGATTTACTGGATTTGTATAACGCGGTGAACGATACGGATTATGATGACCCGAATGAGCTGGAGATTACGACGTTGGATGATGTGATTTATCTGAGTATGAAAAATGATCTGTCTTTTATGCTTCGGATCACCCTGAATCTGTATGAGCGTCAGAGTACCTGGAACGAAGGATATGCCGGACCGGGTGGAACTGAGGCTATCGGATTGCTTTGAAAAACCGGAGCGGGAGGAAGGAGAACCCTGCCTGGAATGCAAGGCTCTGATCTTGAATATCAATGCAGGCCGGAACCGGGAACTGATGCGTAAATGCCACAGACTGGCAGAGTATGCATATTTTATCGGAGAGATTCGGCGGTATATGAGCGATGGCTGGTCATTGGAGGAGGCGACTGATTTCAGCATTCAGAAATGCCTCCGGAAGGAAGTATTGTCGGATATCCTGGGAAAAAGCGCAATGGAGGTGCGTAGGATGATACTGACAGAATACGATGAAATAGCCGCAAGAGAATATTTGAAGAAAGAAAGCATGGAAGCAGGCCGAGAGGAAGGTCGAGAGATAGGTCGAGAGGAGGGCCAGGATGCTACATTCGTGCAGAATCTGAAAAAGATGATGAAAAACTTAGGAATAACAGCAGAGGAAGCAATGAAGATTCTGGAAGTTCCAAAGGAGCAGAGAGAAAAATATCTGCATATACTGGAAGAACAGGAGTAAAGCAGATACAGAATTTCCGTGTAGAGGATACCTGTATCGGATGTGGTCTGTGCGCCAGGAAGTGTCCCGTGCAGGCCATCGAAATGCAAGATAAGCGACCTGTCTGGGTCAAGGACAAATGTGTGATGTGCCTGGGCTGTTTGCATCGCTGTCCGAAGTTTGCCATTCAGTATGGCAGAAACACCAGGAAACATGGACAATACATGAACCCGAATGTTAAGGTTTAAATTCCGTTTTGTAGAGGTATTCGTTGTTAGTTCTGAACTGTGCAGGCGTCTGTACAGCAGAATCGGGCAAATGAAATGAATAATTGTACCAGAATCAGATTTGATGGAGAATAATTGTTGTGATTAGAAAGCTGCAGAATGTAGATATAAATAAGGTTGTTGACCTATGGTTAAAGACGAATCTGGAAGCACATAATTTTATTTCTGAACAATACTGGACCGGTAATTATGAAGCAGTAAAGAAAATGCTGCCACAGGCAGAAGTTTATGTGTATGAAGAGAATAACATAATTCATGGCTTTGTAGGTGTACAAGATGAATATATAGAAGGTATTTTTGTTTCCGGTAAAATGCAGTCCCAAGGGATAGGCAAAGCGTTGCTGGATTATATCAAGGATAAAAAAGGCAGATTACAGTTAAACGTATATCAGAAAAATGTCAGGGCAATGTCTTTCTACCAAAGAGAAGGGTTCACGATTCAGCGTGAAGAACTGGATGAATTCACTGACGAAAAAGAATATGTAATGGAGTGGAATCATTGAAATAAAGATTTGTAAGACAGATGAAAAGAAGTATTACTCAAACAGCTTTAAAGGATATTATGAAATTACATTGCTGACAGGCACAATCACTACCATGAATGGAGAATATTATCAACAAAGTCGGTATGGGGGGAGCTCTAAATCCAATGCTGACTTTATTGATTTTGTAAGCTTCTTACCCTCATTATATAGAAGAATCTAATTTGCAGAGATTTTCTCATAGTCTCCAAAGAAATTTGTGTAGGCTCTGAAGCATCTTTTTATTTCTTATTCTTTAAGCTTCCTTTTCCTCTTCCTTAATCTCCCAGTGAATCAAGAACGTCAGCGCAGCCCTGAGCGCAATAATTCCTGCCACCGTTCCGATTTCCTTCCAGTCCCGGACCACTACGGTTCGCAGGATCTCGCTTCCCAGCTTAAATTCCAGCCCCATGGCCAGTCCCCGGGCCAGGGTCAGCTTTGTCTCCGGAGAGCGGTGCAGGTAACTCCAGAAGCCCCGCAGGCCTGAGAAAATAATGATGCCTACGCCGATAAATTCAAAGAGCAGAATCGCTCCGTCCACGATATTTTCCAAAATGAGGTGCAGTAATTCTAAAAATTCCATAGTAAAATCCCCCCCCCCGATTTTCTAAAGTAAGATAAGGACAGTATAACATAAGTTCACACATATTGATATAGGTTCCATCGTCATTGTCAACGCCCCCCCCTGAAGTCACGCATGGAATTTACCAGATCATAGGAATTTCAGTTCCGAAAGAAGAGAGGCAGCAAGAAAGCAGCCGATGTTTTTGTTAGCTGGGCAGTGAATGCCCGGGGGTGTTTTTTATGTCAAATTGCTGATTGACAAACTGTAGACTGAATGATAATATGCCATTAATAATACTACTGATAATATCAGAGGAGGGAAGAATATGTTAAAGAAAGAACTGGAGGAGAGCTACATACGTATACTGCAGAGAGAACTGGTGCCTGCATTGGGATGTACAGAACCTATTGCGCTTGCTTATGCAGCGGCAAAGGCCTGCAAAGTACTGGGACAGTTCCCGGAAAAAATGATTGTGTATTGCAGCGGTAATGTAATAAAAAATGTGAAAGCAGTAACGGTACCGAATTCAGGCGGAATGCGTGGAGTAGACGCAGCCTGTGTACTTGGGGCAGTAGGCGGAAATGCAGACAGAGAGTTAGAGGTTTTAGAGGATATCACAGAGGAAGACATAAAAAAGACAAGGGAGCTGTTAAAAACAGATTTCATTGAATGCAGGCTTCAGAAGGATGTGGAGAACTTATATATTGTAGCTGAGGTATATGCAAAAAATCATTCGGCAAAAGTAAAAATAGTCAACCGGCATACATTAATTACAGAGATTGTAAAAGATGAAAAAGTAATCTATCAGATAGATATGGCAGCTGAGAACAGCAAGGAAGATTATTCAAAGCTAACGATTCGTGATATTTTAGAGTTTGCAAATACAGTAGAGACAGATAAATTGAGGGATCTTTTGAACAGACAGATAGAGATGAATCAGGCTGTTTCCAATGAGGGAATGAAGAATCCTTACGGTGCTGAAGTAGGAAGAACCTTAATGGAAAAAGCGGATTCAAGTGTACGGACCAGAGCCTGTGCCTATGCAGCTGCAGGATCTGATGCCAGAATGGGAGGCTGTTCTCTGCCAGTGGTGATTAATTCTGGAAGCGGTAATCAGGGAATGACAGTAAGTCTGCCAGTCATTGTATACGCAGAGTATCTTGGAAAGTCAAGAGAAGAATTATACAGAGCATTGATTGTAAGTAATCTGGTTGCAATTCATCAGAAGCACTACATAGGAAGCTTATCCGCGTTTTGCGGCGCAGTCATTGCAGCCAGCGGCGCGGGAGCGGCAATTACCTATATGATGGATGGTTCTTATGAAGCAGTATCAAGAACTATTATAAATACGGTTGCGAACGTCGGGGGCATTGTATGTGATGGAGCAAAAGCATCCTGCGCTGCTAAAATTGCCTCTGCAGTAGATGCGGCGATTTTAGCGCATAGCCTGAGTATGAAGGGACGTACGTTCCATGAAGGGGAAGGAATTATACAGGATACGGTAGAAGAAACGATACAAAGTGTCGGATATGTGGGCAGAGTGGGAATGAAAGAAACAGATCACCAGATCCTGAAAATTATGTTGAATCAGGTTCAATTTGAAAAATAAGATATAACAGGGAAATATAAGAGCCAAAGCAGAATGAAAGGAGATGCGGGAATGGCAAAACAATAAAGGAGGAAATTATGAAAAACGAAAAGAGCCTGAAGGATACTATCTATAACGCAATATTGGAAGATATATTTTCATTGGAATATAAACCTGGAGATATTTTAAATGAAAAGGCGCTGGTTGAAAAGTATGAGTGTAGTAAATCGCCAGTCAGGGAAGCGCTTTTAGAGCTGTGCAAAGACAATGTGTTGCGCAATATTCCGAGATATGGATATGAAGTGGTAAAAATTACAATGGATGATGTGCGTGAAATGATAGAATTCCGCTATCTTCTGGAGGCGGGAATTCTTCGCAAACAGTATTCAGAGCTGACGGAAGTTCATTTTTCTATTCTGGAAGATATAGATAAGCAGTGCAGAAAAAAAGAAAATACAATGTGGGAGCATTGGAGCTTAAACACGGAATTCCATCTGAAGCTGATTGGATTTGGAAGAAATAATTTTGCGATGGAAGAATTGAAAAGGTGTATGGACAGATTAAAACGCGCATATACGAGATTTTGCTGGGAGCAATATGAGCCGGAACTGGAACTGGATACACGAAATCATGCAATGATTATACAGGCATTACGCGAGCGTGATATAGAGAAAGCGGTACAATATCTTGCAAGGGATCTGAACGATTTTGGCGGGAAAAATTACAGGTTTATAGAGGAAAAAAATATGTAAAAGACTGGCTGTTGAAGGCAACTTTAACAGCCAGTCTTTTAAAAGGATAAAGAGAGATGAAAAAAGGGATAACTGCGATTCCGGGAAGCCTGATGCTGATTCCAATGGCGATATCTGCGCTCGTATGCACTTATTACCCATTTCTTAGCAGATTAAAGAGCCCGGCTTCAGAGAGTGTCGGCTGTTGCAGTGGCAGCATGTCTGAGTAGTATGAGCCCCGGTGTTTATATAGCGCTGATGAATGAAAAAGGCGATGATGTAGACAAAGCCGGTTATGCATTTATAAGTTTGGTATCATTGCCGTTTATCCCTGTTTGTTTTTTGAGTATTTCAGAAGGCAGTGGAATAGACTGGATAGCAATGATTTCGACTGTCCTTCCGTTCTTACTGTAAAAATATTGGACTCTAAAAAAGCATAAGAAATTTATAACTGTTCACACATTTTTAAGATTTATTTTGTTGACAATCCAGAACAATCGTAATAACATATAGGATACTATATAGGGGGCTATATAGCATCCTATTTATTATGAAAAAATTCACAGAAGGAGGATCAACCAATGAGGAGGGGGCCCAGCCCAATCAGCAAGCGGATTCGGATTATCAACAACAAGTTCCGCGAGCTGTGGGATAAAAATCTTCTGAAATACAACCTGACCGGCATGCAGATGGAAATACTCTGCTATCTGAAATGCAATCCGGACAAGGAAATTCATCAGCGGGAGATCGAGTACTGGTTCCAGCTGAAAAACCCGACGGTGACCGGCATCCTGAACCGGTTGGAGGAAAAAGGCTATATCGCCAGGCGGCGCAATCCGGCTGACGGCAGATACCGGATTATAGAAGTGACGGAAAAAGGCAATCAGGTCATGGAGGATATGGGAGAGGGAGCCAGAAATCTGGACGAACGAATCTACGCCTGTATGACGGACGAGGAGCAGGCAAAGCTTCTGGAGCTTCTGGACCGGATCCTGGCGACTATGACGGAAAATGATGGAACAGAAGAACAGTTAGAGCAGCATAGAGAAAGAATCACACAAGGAGGGCACACATGCTGAAGACATTAAAGGCCTATATAGGCGAGTACAAAAAGACGGCCATCTCAGCGCCGATTTTTATTGTCTTCGAGGTTATCTTTGAGATGATCATTCCGCTTCTGATGGCGGCCATCATCGACAACGGACTTGAGACAGGCAACATGAAATACGTAATCACGATGGGACTGGTGATGCTTCTGGTATCCTTTGCGTCCCTGTTCTGCGGAGCTTTTGCCGCGAAGCAGGCGGCCATCGCGTCTACCGGATTTGCGAAAAATGTAAGAGAGGGAATGTACAATCATATCCAGGAATTTTCCTTCTCCAATATCGATCATTTTTCTACCGCGGGACTGGTTACACGTCTGACCACCGATGTAACCAACGTACAGAACGCGTTCCAGATGATGATGCGTATGCTGATGCGCGCGCCGGTCATGCTGGTTACGGCCATGACGATGACCTTTATCATCAACGCCAGACTGTCCTGTGTATATCTGGTGGCGCTGGTATTCTTAGGAATCGTCATTGCCTTCCTGATGGGCCGCGTAGGAAAATATTTCCGTGAAATGTTCGACAAATACGACGCCCTGAACGCAGATATCCAGGAAAACCTGACCGGTATCCGGGTAGTCAAGGCATACGTGCGTGAGGAACATGAGAAGCAGAAGTTCGGCAAGGCCTCTGAGGCCGTATACCGCTGCGCGATCCGGGCCCAGAAGCTGATGGTCAGCATGATGCCCACCATGCAGTTTACGGTTTACGCCTGTATCATCGCGGTGTCCTGGCTGGGCGCCAGAACCATCGTAGCGGGCAATATGACCACCGGCCAGCTGATGAGTCTCTTTACCTATACCATGAATATCATGATGAGCCTGATGTTCATCGCTATGGTAGCTGTTATGCTGACCATGGCGAAATCCTCCGCAGAGCGTATCTGCGAGGTCTTAAATGAAAAGAGCAGCCTGACCAATAAGGAGCAGGCTGTCACAGAGGTTCCTGATGGCTCCATTACCTTTGACAACGTATCCTTCAGCTACCGGAACGACGAGGGGAACCTGAATCTGGATCATATCAATCTGGAAATCAAATCCGGCGAGACCGTAGGTATCCTGGGCGGCACCGGAAGCGCCAAGTCTACGTTGGTACAGCTGATCCCCAGATTGTATGATGTAACAGGAGGAAGCGTCCGGGTAGGCGGCATCGACGTCCGGGATTACGACCTGGATTCCCTCCGGAATCAGGTATCCATGGTGCTTCAGAAGAACGTGCTGTTTTCCGGCACCATCAAGGAAAACCTGCGCTGGGGCGATAAGGACGCCAGCGATGAGGAGCTGATCCGCGTCTGTAAGCTGGCCTGCGCTGATGAATTTATCCAGCGCTTCCCGGAGCAGTATGACACCTGGATTGAGCAGGGCGGCAGCAATGTGTCCGGCGGACAGAAGCAGCGTCTCTGTATCGCCAGAGCCCTGTTGAAGAAGCCGAGAATCCTGATTCTGGACGATTCCACCAGCGCGGTGGATACCCATACGGACGCCATGATCCGGAAAGCCTTCCGGGAGGAGATTCCCGATACCACCAAGATTATCATTGCCCAGCGTATCTCTTCCGTACAGGAGTCGGATAAGATTATCGTGCTGGACGACGGTGCGGTGAGCGGCGTCGGAACCCATGAGGAATTATTGAAAAATAACGCAATTTACCGGGAAGTATACGAATCCCAGCAGAAGCCCACAGACAGCGAAGGAGGTGACGCAGAATGAGCAACAGCAAAAGACCCGGAGGTCCCGGAGGACCCAGAGGCATGAGAAAAGGCCCCAAGGCGAAAAACCCCATGAAGACGCTGAAGCGGATCTTCGCCATCATCGTAAAGGGCTATCCGATTCAGTGCGTACTGGTTATCATCGGTATCGTAGTCGGAGTACTGGCTAACGTATACGGCAGCTTATTCCTGCAGTCCCTGATCGATGACTATATCACCCCACTGGTGGGAAGCTCCGCACCGGATTTCACGCCGCTTTTGAAGGCACTGGCCACCATGGCGGTGATTTATCTGGTGGGCGTGGTCTCCAACTATCTGTACAACCGCCTGATGATTCACATTTCCGAGGGCAGCCTGAAAAAAGTAAGGGACGGCCTGTTCGACCACATGGAGACCCTGGCGATTCCGTATTTTGACACCCATACCCACGGAGACCTGATGAGTATCTATACCAATGATACAGATACCCTGCGGCAGATGATCAGCCAGAGTATCCCGCAGCTGTTGTCCTCCGCCATTACCATCGTCAGCGTCTTCGCGTCTATGGTATACTTAAGCCCGATTCTGACCCTGATGATCGTTGCCATGGTATTCGTCATGACAAATGTCATCAAGAAAATCGGCGGCCAGTCCGGCCGGTACTTCATGGCGCAGCAGCAGGATCTGGGTAAAGTCAACGGCTACATCGAGGAAATGATGGACGGCCAGAAGGTGGTAAAGGTCTTCTGCCATGAGGAAGAAGCCAAGGCAAAATTCAAGGAGCTGAACGACAAGCTTTTCGACAGCGCCAGCAACGCGAACGTCTATGCCAATGTGCTGATGCCGATAATGGGAAATATTGGAAATATCAATTATGTGCTGACCACCATTGTAGGATCTCTGCTGGCCATCGGCGGGATCGGCGGCCTGACTCTGGGCGGTCTTGCCTCCTTCCTGCAGCTGACAAGAAGCTTCAATCAGCCGATTGCGCAGATTGCCCAGCAGTTCAACTCTATCATTATGGCCCTGGCAGGCGCGGAGCGAATCTTCAACCTGATGGATGAGCCCTCTGAGCAGGACGGCGGTTATGTAACCCTGGTCAATGCCCGCTATGAGGGTGACAAGCTGGTGGAGGTGCCGGAGCGTACCGGTATCTGGGCCTGGAAGCATCCCCATCATGACGGTACCATCACATACACGGAGCTGAAGGGCGACGTAGTCATGGACGGGGTAGACTTTGGGTATACACCGGAAAAAACCGTACTTCACGACATTAAGCTCTACGCGAAGCCCGGACAGAAGGTGGCCTTTGTAGGCGCTACCGGAGCCGGAAAAACGACCATTACCAACCTGATTAACCGGTTTTACGATATTCAGGACGGAAAGATCCGTTACGACGGTATCAACATCAATAAGATTAAGAAGCAGGATCTGCGCCGTTCCCTGGGTATGGTACTTCAGGACAGCCACCTGTTCACCGGCACCGTAGCCGACAATATCCGGTACGGCAAGCTGGACGCCACCGACAGCGAGGTCAAGGGCGCAGCCATGCTGGCAGGAGCAGACAGCTTTATCAGGCACCTGCCCCAGGGCTATGATACCATGCTTACCGGAGACGGCGGCAACCTGTCCCAGGGACAGCGTCAGCTTCTGACCATCGCCCGTGCAGCCATTGCCGACCCGCCCGTCCTGATCCTGGATGAGGCGACGTCCAGCATCGACACCCGAACCGAAGCAATCGTCCAGCGAGGCATGGACAGCCTGATGCAGGGCCGTACGGTCTTCGTCATCGCCCACCGCCTCTCCACCGTCCAGAACTCCGACGTGATCATGGTCCTGGAGCAGGGACGCATCATCGAGCGGGGCAATCACGAGGAACTGATTGCCCAGAAGGGTAAATATTATCAGCTCTATACCGGAGCCTTTGAACTCTCATAACCTTAATCTCGAAAACCAGCTCTGTGGGGTTCGAAAAAACAGAGCGTCCGTCTTAAAAGGAGCTTTTATGCGAGAAAAATTTCAACATTTTATGCAAGGCCGC
>USDU01000082.1 GCA_900553635.1 uncultured Lachnospiraceae bacterium
ATTTCCGAAGCGCTGGCCTGCGGAAAGCTGGTAATAGAGCTTCCTGGGATCCTTCAGGGAATGGATGTTGATGAGTGTGATATCCGGCTCAAGGATTGGCTGAAAGAGATCCTCAAAGGCGGCATTCAGCTCCGGATTCAGATACCAGAGGATGACCAGCTTTTCCTTTCTGCGCTTCGCAAGCTTCATTGCGGAATTTATCACGCGCATCCTATTGCATAAACCACCGGAAGGTTGTATTATTAACATAGTATACCCTGCCGTAGTTGCGGACAGGTCATGCGACGGAAGCAGCTACGGTTGCCTTTCATTTTTATATCGATTGTAATAGGTAACGCGGATATTATAGCATTCTGCCCGAATGCACACAAGGGAGAAATTATGAAACCACAGAAAATTAAGAATCTGTTTTTACGACAGAGCTATCAGGACGCCTGGGAGGAATACGAAAAATCTCTGACCAGGAAATATTTTATTCACTGGGACTATGTGATTCTGACCGCCTCCAATGAGGAGCAGGCTGACGCTTACCAGGCGCAGATTGACGCCAGACTGGAAGCGGGAAGACTGCCGAAGGAGACCATCTACCGGGTGCTGCCCGATCCGGACGGCAAGCGGGTAGGCAGCGGCGGAGCCACCTTTCATGTGATGAAATATTTAAGCGAGCAGGGCGAGGGCGCGGACTTTTTCAGGGGAAAACGAATCCTGGTGATTCATTCCGGCGGTGATTCCAAGCGGGTGCCCCAGTATTCGGCCTGTGGAAAATTATTTTCACCGGTACCCAGGGAACTGCCGGACGGACGGCGTTCCACCCTGTTTGACGAATTTATGATCGGAATGGCGGGTATGCCGTCCCGGTTCAGAGAGGGCATGCTGGTGCTCTCCGGTGATGTGCTGCTTTTATTTAACCCGCTGCAGATTGATTTTACATTCCACGGAGCAGCGGCCATTTCCATCAAGGAGGACGTGGATACGGGAAAGGATCACGGCGTATTCCTGGGTGACGAGAGCGGTTACGTGGCTAACTTCCTGCACAAGCAGAGCGTGGAGCATCTGCGGGAGCTTGGCGCGGTGAACAGTCAAAATGCGGTGGATCTGGATACCGGAGCCATTATGCTGGACTGCGATCTTCTGGAAAGCCTGTTCTCCCTGATTGGCGAAAACGGAAAAATCGTTCCGGAGAAATATGACCGCTTTGTCAACGAGCGGGCGCGCATCAGCTTTTATGGGGATTTCCTGTACCCGCTGGCGTCCCGATCCACTTTTGAGCAATTTTTAAAAGAGAAGCCGGAGGGTGAATTCTGCCCGGAGCTTTTAGCCTGCAGGAAAGAGATTTGGGAGGTCCTGCATCCCTATTCTCTGAAGCTTTTGTGCCTGTCTCCGGCTCAGTTTATCCATTTTGGAACGACCCACGAGCTGCTGAAGCTGGTGACGGAGGACATCGACAACTATGAGTTCCTGGACTGGAAGCGACAGGTTCTGGGTGTGGAGGAGTCGGAGGACGCCAACGCCTGCAGCAACAGCTATATCGAGAGAAATACGAAGATTGCGGAATCTTCCTATATAGAAGACAGTTATATCTACGACGGCAGCCAGGTGGGAGAAGCCTGCGTGATTTCTGCGGTGACCCTGCGGGGGGAGAAGATCCCGGAAAATACGGCACTGCATGGATTAAAGCAGAAGGACGGCTGCTTTGTGGTGCGCGTCTATGGCGTGCAGGATAACCCGAAGGTGACGCTGGAGGATGGCGGAGCCTTCCTGAACGGTACCTTGCCGGAGTTTCTGGTAAATGCAGGCATGCAGCCGGAAGACCTCTGGGAAAATGCGGAAGGTACTCATTACCTCTGGACCGCGAAGCTTTATCCGGTGTGTGAAACTATCGAGGAAGCTGTGGCAGCAGCCATGAGAATTCTGGCTATTGCGGATGGCACGGCGGACGCGGCGACGCTTATCTGGTATTGCAGCCAGAAACGTCTGAGCCTGCAGGAGAGCTTTGAGCAGGCTGACGTAAAGGAAATTACCGCATGGCAGGCAAAGCTTGGTACAAGAGTGAGAATTGCCAGATTTTTACTGATGCTGGAGGAGCGCAAAAGCATCGAAGAAACCAGGACGGTTTTTGGCGAGCGGGGTGTGACGGCTTCCCAGGTGGAGAAGCTGCGTGACATTGCGGAGCAGTCGGACTTCAGTATCCGCATGCGTATTTACTATTATTTATCGAAAATGACGACCGGTCAGGTCAGCGAGGATTTGGAAAATCAGTGTTTCCGCTACCTCTGCGATAGCTTATATGAGGCCAGCATCGGCAAGACCCCGGCGGAGGAGCCATACCACATCACAAAGGATGAAGTGAAGGTGGAGCTGCCCATCCGTGTGAATTTCGGCGGCGGCTGGTCCGATACGCCGCCTTACTGTAACGAGCATGGCGGCACAGTGCTCAATGCGGCGGCGAAGCTGAACGGTATTCTGCCGGTGATTGTGACCGTGAAAAAGATAGACAAGCCCTGTATTGCGCTGGCAAGTACCGATTCAGGTGCTTACGATGAATTTACGGATGTGAAGGCATTGCAGAGCTGCCGGGATCCCTTTGATACCTATGCCCTTCACAAGGCTGCGCTTCTGGCCTGCGGCATCGTGCCCCTGAACCGGGAGACAACGCTTAAGGAGCTTCTTGGTAAGCTTGGCGGCGGTCTGTACCTGTCCACAGCGGTTATGGGAATTCCCAGAGGTTCCGGTCTTGGCACCAGCAGTATCCTGGCGGGTGCCTGTGTGAAAGCTATTTTCGAATACATCGGGAAAAAAGTGACTGAAAATGAATTATATACTCATGTGCTCTGTATGGAGCAGCTCATGAGCACCGGCGGCGGCTGGCAGGATCAGGTGGGCGGCCTCACCGACGGTATCAAGCTGGTGACGACCAGGCCTGGGCTGATGCAGAATATCGAAGTCCAGCATCTTCAGATTCCGGAGGAGGCGCTTCAGGAGCTGAAGGACCGGTTTGTACTGATTTATACGGGGCAGCGCAGACTTGCCCGGAATCTGCTCCGGGAGGTGGTCGGCGGCTATATCGGCTCCAATCCCAATTCCCTGCAGGTGCTTTATGAGATTCAGCAGGTGGCGGTCCTGATGAAGTTTGAGCTGGAAAAGGGTAATGTCGACGGGTTCGCAGAGCTTCTGGAACGGCACTGGGAACTGTCCAGACGTCTGGACGGCGGCAGCACCAATACCTGTATCGATCAGATTTTCCTAAGCTGCGAGGATCTATTAGAAGCCCGGATGATCTGCGGCGCCGGCGGAGGCGGCTTCCTGCAGGCCATTCTGAAAAAGGGCTGCACGAAGGAGCAGCTCCGGGAGCGGATCCGCAGCGTGTTCCAGGACAGCGGCGTGGACGTATGGGACTGTGAGTTAGTATAAGGAGTATCATTTTGAAAGTATTACAGATTAATACCATCTGCGGAAGCGGAAGCGTGGGCCGTATCACGGTGGATATCGTACATGCCCTGGAGAAACAGGGAGACGAGGGAATGGTGGCCTTTGGCCGCCGGACCGGGCCGGAGGGAATCCCCACGTATAAATTCGGAACGGACCTGGACATGGGCTTCCATGTGCTTCATACCTTTTTCCGGGGGGAGCACGGCTTTGCTTCCAAAAAGCAGACGGGCAGACTGATAGAAAAGATCAAGGAATATGATCCGGATATCATTCATCTCCACAATATCCACGGCTTTTACCTGGACGTGGAGCAGCTGTTCTGGTATCTGAAGCAGGCCGGGAAGCCGGTAGTCTGGACGCTCCATGACTGCTGGAGCTTTACGGGACATTGCGCCCATTTTGATTATATCGGCTGTATGAAATGGAAGACAGGCTGCGGAAGCTGCCCCCAGTACCGTAGCGTCTATCCCTATGCGTTATTTAAGGACAATACAGCCTCCAATTACCAGAGAAAAAAGGCAGCCTTTACGGGCGTGCCCTCTCTGACTGTGGTGACGCCCTCCCGGTGGCTGGCAGGCTATGCAAGAGAGTCCTACCTGGGAGAGTATCCGGTGCAGGTGATTCCCAACGGGATCGCCCTGGATAAATTTCATCCGGTGGATCAGGGACTCCGCAGGAAACTGGGCTTCGAGGGAAAATACATTCTTCTGGGCGTGGCAAGTATGTGGGAGGAACGGAAGGGTTATGCTTATTTTGAACAGCTGGCGGATCGGCTGCCCGATGACTATCAGATTATTTTAATCGGTTTATCGAAGCGGAAGATGAAAAAGCTGCACCCGAAGATTCACGGAGTTATGCGTACCAACAGCATGGAAGAACTGGCGGAGTACTATTCCATGGCAGACGCCTATGTGAATACCACCTTGGAGGATACCTTCCCCACGACGAATCTGGAGGCCCTGGCCTGCGGAACCCCGGTTATTACCTTTGCCACCGGAGGAAGCGTGGAGTCTGTGGACGAAAGCTGCGGCAAGGTGGTGCCGAAAGGGGATATCGAGGCATTGGAGACGGCCATCAAGGCCATGCGGTCAGAGCCGGATAAGCGGGAAGCCTGTCTTACAAAAGCGTCTCATTATGATAAGAACGAGCGGTTTCAGGATTATCTGAAGCTGTACGCGAAGCTATTACACGAGGAGTAAAATTATGGAAAATCCAAAGGTTTCGATCATTACGACGACCTATAATGATAAAGAGAATCTGAAAAAAATCATTGCCCAGGTGAAGAAGCAGGATTATGACAATATCGAGTATGTCATTGTGGACGGCGGTTCCACCGATGGCACCCGGGAGGTCATTGCGGAGGCAGAGGCATATTTCGGCGATCGGCTGAAATGGATTTCCGAGAAGGACAAGGGAATCTATGACGCCATCAACAAGGGAATCCGGCTGTCCACCGGCGATATCTTAGGCTGCTGCTTCGACCAATATGCAGGCCCGGACGTCATCAGTAAGATGGTGGCCATCATGGAAAAGGAGGGCACGGACGGCGTACACGGCGACCTCTATTATATGGAGGGCGACAAGGTGGTGCGCTACTGGCACCAGGGCCAGGGTAATATCCGCTGCGGCTGGATGCCCGGTCATCCGACCCTGTATCTGAAGAAAAGCGTGTATGACAAGTACGGTCTTTATAAGACCGATTACCGGATTTCCGCGGATTATGAGTTTATGATCCGGATTCTGAAGGATAAGAAAGTGAAATTATCTTACTTGCCGGAGGTGCTGATTTACATGTCCCACGGCGGCACCAGCACAAACAGTCTGGGAGCGTATCTGGCCGGAATGAAAGAGGGGCATCGGGCGCTTCGCGAGAATGGCGTGCGGTTCGCGTGGTTCACGGATTTGTGCAGAACGCTAAGAGTGCTTGCACAATTCGCTAAGAAGCGTTAAAATATGGCGTAACACTAAGGCATGCGAAAGTGCCCTGGGGCGCATCGAGCTGCATGCCTGGACGATCTATAAAACATAAGGAGACACACAGATGAAATGTCTGGTCATCATCCCCGCCTACAATGAAGAAGAAAACATTGTGCGCGTGGTGGAAAACCTGAAAAATAATTACCCGATGTATGACTATATCGTCATCAACGACGGATCCTCCGACAGCACGGCAAAAATCTGCCGGAAGAACGGCTATGAGCTGGTGGATCTGCCGGTGAACTTAGGGCTGGCCGGAGCCTTCCAGACGGGTCTCAAATACGCCTATCGGAATGGCTACGATTACGCCATCCAGTTTGACGCGGACGGACAGCACCGTCCGGAATTTATCGGCCCCATGCTGGACAAGATTCAGGAGGGCTACGATATCGTCATCGGTTCCCGGTTTGTGACCGAGAAGAAGCCCCATTCCTTACGGATGCTGGGCAGCAACCTGATTTCCATGGCCATGAAGCTGACCACCGGCCGCAGGGTCAAGGATCCCACTTCGGGCATGCGGATGTTCAATAAGAAAATGATAGCGGAATTCGCCCTGAATATGAACTACGGCCCGGAGCCGGATACGGTATCCTATCTTCTGAAGCAGGGCGCCACCATCGCCGAGGTTCAGGTGGAGATGGATGAGCGGATCGCAGGCGAGAGCTATCTGAACCTGACCAAATCTATGATGTATATGTTACGGATGCTTCTGTCGATTCTGCTAATTCAGAACTTCCGGAAGCGCAGGGAGGTGAAGGTTTCATGACACCGGTATTTCGCATTGTGCTGATTGTGGTATCACTCCTCAGCACCTATTATATTTTGAAGAAAATCCGTCAGTCCAAGCTGCAGATCGAATATGCGATCTTCTGGATTGTCTTTGCGGGCGTGCTGGTTATCATTAGTCTGTTCCCGTGGCTTGTGACCCTGTTTACGAGACTTCTGGGTATGCAGCTGCCGGTAAACTTCGTGTTTATGGTGTTCATCTTCATTCTGCTGCTGAAGCTGTTTATGATGACCATTGAGCTGTCTACCCTGGAAAATAAGGTAAAGGACCTGACCCAGGAGCTGGCTCTGGAGGAAAAGGAGCGGGCGGACGAACTGAAAGAAAAGGAGAATTAGAAACGTGGAAACGATATACGAGATTACCAGAAATCTCTGGGAAAAGTATGTAAACTGGATGAAAGACGAAAAGAATATGGCGAAGTTTCTGGTATGCTGCTTTGTACTGAGCCTGCTTCCGATTCTGGCATTGAGCTTCTTCAACCATCCGGTTATGGACGATTTTAACTATGGTATTCTGACCCGCCATGCCCTGGAGGAGAATTCCGGACTGGCTGTGATTCCGGCAGTGCTGCGGGCGGCGGTGCAGAGAGCGGAGAACCTGTGGCATGAGTGGCAGGGAACCTACAGCTTTGCGGTGATTGGAGCCCTGCGGCCCTCGATTATCTCTGAACGCCTGACCTTCATCCAGACCTTTATTCTGGTGGGCGTCATGGTGATTGGTTTTACTTATTTTATCGATGTCATGCTGCACCGAATCTTAGGTATGTCGAGAGCTGTGGCTGTCAGCGTGTCTGTGGTGGTACTGACGCTCTGCATCCAGTATGTCCCGGTGGGACTGGAAGCCTTTTACTGGTGGATTGGAAGCGTGGGATATACAGGATTTTTCTCCATGCTGCTGATTCTGATGGGGCTGATTGCCGACGGTATGCATAAAAAGCAGATTTCCGCAAAACGTATGGTGGGAATGATTCTGATCCTGATCCTGCTGGGCGGCGGCATGTATCCCAACGCGCTGCTGACAGCGGTATTGATGTTCCTGCTGTTCCTGGACGCGATCGTGGAAAAAAAGCGGTATCCGAAGAAGCTTCGGATTCAGCTGGGTTCCCTGTTTATCGTATACCTTCCGGCCTTTTTCCTGAATGTATTGGCTCCGGGCAACTATCGCCGCCAGTCCAATTTCCAGCCCCGTACCCCGATGGAGGCTATTTACAAGTCCTATACCAAGTCTCTGGACTATATGTTTAACGAGGCCACCAATGTGGTGATTGTGCTGGTGATTTTCGCTCTGTTCCTGGTGATGCTGTGGCAGCTGAAGAATACGAAGTTTTCCTTCCGGTGCCCGCTGATGTTTACTCTGGTAAGCTACAGCCTGGTGGTGGTTATGTGGGTTCCGGCCATCTTCGCCGTGCGTTTTATCTCCGGCGGCCGCTACTATAATATCTGCTTCTACGGTGTGATTCTGTTCTACGCGTCCAACGCCATTTACTATGCCGGATGGCTCAGACGGCAGTATGAGAAATGCGCGCAGGAGGTACAGGATCTTCTGCGGAAAGCCACTCCGGTACTGCTGGGCGTGGCAGGCGTATGCTGTGTGATCGTGGGAATGTGGAAGATTAACATTGTAAGTGATCTGGAAGAAATTACCTTTGCAACGGCGCTGAAATCCATGGTATATGGAGAGGCGCAGGTATACGATAAGGAAATCCGCATGCGTGAGAAGCTTTATCATGATCCGGATGTCAAAGAGGTTGTAGTGGAAGAGGTTACCTACCGTCCGGAGCTGCTTTATTTCGGCACACTGACGCCGGATCCGGACGACAGCCGCAATCTGGCCATGTGCGATTATTATCACAAGGATTACATGGTGAAGCATGTAGAAGAGGAAGAATCGTCTGGGGAGGATAGCGACGCTCAGACTGAGGATACAGAAAACGCAGACAATACAGAAGACGCTGAATCAGCAGAATAGGAGAAAAAACATGAAAAAGATTATTGTGACAGGATGCAACGGACAGCTGGGACGGGCAGTGAATCAGCAGTATGCAGGCAGTACCGAGTATGAACTGGTAAATACCGATGTGGCAGAGCTGGATATCACCAAGGTGGATAAGGTACTGGAGCTTGCCAGAGAGGTAAAGCCCTACGCTATCATCAACTGCGCGGCTTACACCAATGTGGACAAGTGCGAGGTGGAGCAGGATCTGGCGTATAAGATCAACGCCATCGGAGCCCGCAACCTGGCTATCGCGGCAGCAGATACCGGAGCAAAGCTCATGCATATCTCTACCGACTATGTATTTCCGGGGGATGTATCCGCCCATCCACTGACGGAGTTTGACTCAGTAAGCCCCAAGAGCATGTACGGCGCAACCAAGCTGGCAGGCGAGAATTTCGTAAAAGATTTCGCAAATCAGTACTTTATCATCCGTACCGCATGGCTGTACGGCGACGGTCACAACTTCGCAAAGACCATGCTGAAGCTGGCGGAAAATAACGATAAGATCGGCGTAGTCATGGATCAGGTGGGAACCCCCACCAGCGCGGTAGAGCTGGCCAAGGCTATCAAATACCTGCTTCCGACCGACAATTACGGTCTGTTCCACGGTACCTGCGAGGGCGACACCAACTGGGCCGAGTTTGCGGCTACCGTACTTCGCCTGGCAGGCAGCAGGACGGAGATCGAGCCGATTACCTCCGAGGAGTACAAGCGCCGTTTCCCGAATTCTGCAGACAGACCGGCCTACTCCATTCTGGAGAACTATATGCTGAAGCTGACCACCGATTTCTCCTTCGCTTCCTGGCAGGACGCTATCGAAGTATACATGAAGGAACTGCTGGCGAAATAACATTTGCACATAAGAGAAGGAGAGAAATCCGATGACAGGAAATGATATTTTATATCTGGTAATTCCCTGCTATAACGAGGAGGCTGTACTGCATGAGACCGCGAAGCAGCTTCTGGAGAAAATGAATTCCATGTTCGATCGGGGCATGATTTCCCGGGAGAGCAAAATCATGTTCGTAAATGATGGCTCCAAGGATAAGACCTGGGAAATTATCCGGGAGTTACATGAGTCTAACCCCATCTATTCCGGTGTGAAGCTGTCCAGGAATAAGGGTCATCAGAACGCGCTTCTGGCCGGTCTGATGACGGCGAAGGAAAAGGCGGATATGGCCATTTCCCTGGACGCCGATCTGCAGGACGATGTGGACGTCATTGACAAGATGGTGGAGAAGTATTATGAGGGAAATGACGTGGTATACGGCGTCAGAAGCGCCCGGGATACGGACACCTTCTTTAAGAAATTTACTGCCGAGGGCTTTTATAAGATCATGCAGGCTATGGGCGTGGAAATCGTATTTAACCATGCAGATTACCGTCTTATGAGCAAGCGCGCCCTGGAAGGATT
>USDU01000083.1 GCA_900553635.1 uncultured Lachnospiraceae bacterium
CTCGATTTTCACCTTGGAAAGATCAATCTGTACGCTTGGCGCGGACACGGTTGCATCCTCTGCAGAACCATTTACCGCTGCTTTTTCGGCTTTGTTTTCAGCCTTCTTTGGGTCCAGGGTCTTCATTGTCGGGAACAGCAGTACGTCGCGGATAGCTGCGGAGTCTGTCAGCAGCATGCACATACGGTCGATACCGAAGCCGATTCCGCCTGTGGGCGGCATACCGATCTCCAGAGCGTTCATGAAGTCCTCGTCAGTGGTGTTCGCCTCGTCGTCGCCCTGCGCCAGCAGCTCCTCCTGAGCCTTGAAACGCTCGCGCTGGTCAATCGGGTCGTTCAGCTCGGAGTAAGCGTTGGCCATCTCCCAGCCGTTCATGAAGAACTCGAATCGCTCTACGTATTCCGGATTCTCCGGCTTCTTCTTGGTCAGCGGAGAGATCTCAATCGGATGATCCATAACGAAGGTCGGCTGAAGCAGATGTTCCTCTACGAATTCCTCGAAGAACAGATTCAGGATATCACCCTTCTTATGGCGCTCCTCGAACTCTATATTGTGCTCCTTCGCTGCGGCGCGGGCCTCCTCCAGGGTATGAATCTCGTTCCAGTCTACGCCGGAATATTTCTTGACAGCATCTACCATGGTGATACGCTCAAAGGGCTTACTCAGATCCATCTCAATGCCATTGTATACAATCTTTGTGGTTCCCAGCACATCCTGAGCCACGGTACGGTACAGGTTCTCGGTCAGATCCATCATGCCGTGGTAATCGGTGTACGCCTGATAGAGCTCCATCAAAGTGAACTCCGGATTGTGACGGGTGTCGCAGCCCTCGTTACGGAATACACGGCCGATCTCATATACACGCTCCAGGCCGCCCACGATCAGACGCTTCAGGTACAGCTCCAGAGAAATACGAAGCTTGAAATCCTCATCCAGCGCATTGGAATGTGTGATGAAGGGACGCGCTGCCGCGCCGCCTGCATTGGCCACCAGAAGCGGAGTCTCCACCTCCATGAAGCCCTGTCCGTCCAGATAACGGCGGATGCTGCTGATAATTCTGGAACGTTTGATAAAGGTATCCTTCACTTCGCTGTTCATGATCAGGTCGGTGTAACGCTGACGATAACGCACGTCGGTATTAGTCAGGCCATGGAACTTCTCCGGAAGAATCTGCAGACTCTTGCTGAGCAGTGTCACATCATTTACATGGATGGAGATCTCGCCGGTCTTGGTGCGGAATACCTCGCCGGTGATGCCAACGATATCGCCGATATCATATTTCTTGAAATCCTTATACTCTTCCTCGCCCACGTTGTCTCTGGCCACATAGCACTGGATATTGCCCTTCAGATCCTGCACATTGCAGAAGGAAGCCTTACCCATGACACGCTTGGACATCATACGTCCGGCGATGGTTACGGTCTTACCCTCCAGAGCGTCGAAGTCGTCCTTGATCTCCTGGCTGTGATGTGTCACGTCAAATTTGGTAATCTGGAACGGATCCTTTCCCCGCTCCTGCAGGTCAGCCAGCTTCTCCCGGCGAACCTTCAACAGCTGATTGATATCCTGCTCCTGTCCGTTCTGATTCTTCTGTTCTCCCATTCCTGTACTCCTCTCGTATGCCGATTACTTGGATCTCTGGATCTCAAGTACCTTGTATTCAATCTCTCCTGCCTGTGTCTCAACCTTAATAGTATCGCCTACGCGCGCGCCAATCAGAGCCTTTCCTACCGGAGACTCATTGGAAATCTTACCGTTCAGGCTGTTTGCCTCAGAGGAACCTACCAGCTTGAACTCCTCTTCCTCGTCGTATTCCACATCCAGAACCTTCACTACGCAGCCTACGCTGATCTTGTCCAAATCCACCTCGTCCTCTACGACGACCTCTGCGTTCTTCAGGATCTTCTCGATCTGCTCGATTCTGGCCTCGATGTCACGCTGCTCGTCCTTGGCTGCGTCGTACTCGGCGTTCTCGGACAGGTCGCCCTGCTCTCTTGCCTCTTTAATCTTCTGTGCGATCTCTTTTCTCTGCACTACCTTCAGATCCTGGAGCTCGTCCTCCAGCTTTTTCAGTCCCTCATAAGTCAGTAAATTTTTCTTCTCGCTCATTTTTTACATCCTTCCTGGTTCTTATCTATTCCATTATATCTTTTTCTGTCGCATTTATTCCTGTCGATGCTCTGGAAAATGGGACAAACGGCACTGACCCACTTTCAGAATATCCACGATATTATACACTCAAAGGCGCTGATTGTCAATCGCTTTCCGTGGCTGCTTATGGCTTTTTCCTTACAACTTTTCCCTTACATTTCCTGTAAAAGCTCTTCCATTTCCTGAAGACTCTCTACGCTGTTAATCTTTCCCCTGAGCTTTGCGGAACCGGGCAGTCCTGTAGTGTACCAGGAAATGTGTTTCCGCATCTCCCGGATGCCCGTGTAATCGCCCTTGCATGCTACCTGCATCCGCGCGTGGCGGAACATCATGGCTTTGATCTCTTCCCCGGATGGTTTGTCCAGGAGCTTTCCGGTCTCCAGATACTCTGCCACCCGATGAAACAGCCAGGGATTGCCTCTGGCAGCCCGGCCAATCATGACGCCGTCGCAGCCGGTGCTATCAAGCAGTGCCTTTGCCTTCTCCGGGCTGTCCACATCCCCATTTCCGATAACGGGAATGGATACGGCCTCTTTCACCTGCCGGATAATCTCCCAGTCCGCCGTTCCCGAGTAGAATTGCTCCCGCGTGCGGCCATGGACCGCCACTGCCGCCGCGCCGCTGGCCTCGGCGATCTTCGCGATCTCCACCGCATTCACATGATCGTCGTCGAAACCCTTCCGGAATTTCACGGTCAGGGGCTTTTTGATCGCCCGGGACACCTTCGTGATAATCTCCTCGATAAGCTTCGGGTTTTTCATCAGAGCCGATCCCTCTCCGTTACCCACGATTTTCGGCACCGGACAGCCCATATTGATGTCCAGAATGTCGAAGGGCTTGTCCTCAATCTGCGCGGCAATCTCCGCCATCAGGTCCGGCTCGGAGCCGAAAAGCTGTAAGGACACCGGATGCTCCCGGTCATTGATTTCCATCAGCCTCTCGGTGTTGCGATTGTGATAGGCGATAGCCTTGGCGCTGACCATTTCCATGCACACCAGTCCCGCGCCCTGTTCCCGGCATAACAGACGAAAAGGCAGGTCACTTACCCCTGCCATCGGTGCCAGTATCACCGGATTCGGAAGCTCCACGCTTCCTATCTTTAGCTTTCCCATGAAAAAATTTCCTTTTTATAAAATAAAATCCTGCCCGACGGGCTTCTGTCTTACGCCCGGCGCTTTTTCTCATGCCCTCGCTTATTTTTGCGGGTATAGGCCGCCTCCTGCTTCCGAAGCTTCCAGAAAAATACGCCGCTGGCCGCCAGACAGATAATAATAGCGCCTATCCACAGCACATACACTGCCTTCATAAACGGCAGTCCCGTCACAAAGCTCTCGCTTGCAAATTCACCCAGATACCAGTGCCAGTCCGCCGCAATCAGTGCCAGCAGCACACCAATATACAGGAAGGTCTGGGCACGCTTCTCACTTTTACTCATCCTGCTTTTTCACCTCAGCGGGCACAGTCACTTTCTTTTTGCTTAAGACAAAGAAAAAGACCGCTCCAAACACAAACATAAATATGGCAATAAACTGGGACGTGGACAGTACGCCCACGCTTCCCCTCTCCAGATCGCCCCGGAAATACTCCAGCACAAAACGACCGGCGCTGTAAAGCATAAAGAAGAGTCCCGTCACCTGTCCGTCATGTTTCTTCCATTTTTTCACAAAGTAAAGCAAAATGAAAAAATGAAGGAAATCCAGCCCGCTGGAAATAATCTGGGTCGGGATCAACGGCACACCGTTGGGGGCGTAAGCGGAATTGTGGAAGGTAATCGCGAACGCGCTGTCCGTCTCCCGCCCGTAGCAGCAGCCTGCCAGCAGGCAGCCGATGCGGCCAAATCCCTGGGCCAGTGCCACGGAAGGCAGCGCCAGATCCAGATACGACAGCAGATTCATTTTCCAGATATGGCAGTAAAGCACGATGCCGATAAAGCCGCCGATGAGCGCGCCGTAAATCACAAAGCCCTCCAGCAAATCCCGGTATAAAAGGCTCGGATCCTCGACAATCTGAGGTAAAATCGTAATATAATACAAAATCTTACCGCCCAGGATTCCGCCGATGACCGCCCAGATGGTCATGCCGAAGACCCTCTCGTCGTTAAGGCCTATTTTCCGTGCCCGGTATTCCGTCAGACAGTAGGCTGAGAAAATACCAATGGCAATCATCAGGCCGTAGCCGTACACTGTAAACGGCCCGATTTTCAAAAGTTCGTTATGCATGTTCTGTCTCCTCATTTAAAAAGAATACGCGGTAAAACATTTCCAGAGAAGCCAGAAGCTCTTCCTTGTCTCTCCGCAGTTCCTTGATTTGCAGGCTGCTTCCGATCTCATCGAAGAAGAAATCGTCCTCATGGCTGGATACCCGGAAGACCAGCGTGCCGTCCGGAGCGAATTCCAGAAGCAGGATGCCGCCCACCTGGTTTACAAAAAGCACACACATGATTTTCAGCTCGTCCTTGATGGTCGCAGGCAACGCCGCAAACTGCTCGTTAAAAAAGTATTTTTCCTCGTAGGAATTGGCTCCGCAGAGGACTGTATTTTCCTGTTCCATATTTTCTCCCATTTTATACATACCCATACACGCCGCGCACTGATACCTCACCGGCATAAATCTCATCCACCCGGCCGTTCTCCCGGCGCACCAGAAGTTCGCCCTGGTTGTTTATGCCCAGAGCCAGTCCCGTATATTCATTGCCCGGTTCCAGCACCCGCACTTCCCGGTTCCGGTTGACCAGCAGCCGGTTATATTCGTCAATCAGAAGGCTCAGGTCCTCCGTCCGCTCAAAAAGCGCGTAATATTTTTCAAAATATTTCATACAAAGGGCGATCAGCTCCGCACGCCGAAAATTATGGCCTGCTGCCAGTCTCAGAGACGTCGCCTGATCCAGTTCTTTTGGAAATTTCTGGGTGTTCACATTGATGCCCGTACCGATGACTACATAATGGATGCAGTCCATCTCCGTACTCATTTCCGTCAGGGTTCCGGAGACCTTTTTGCCTTTCAGCACCACATCGTTGGGCCATTTAATCCCGGCTGATTCGCCGCCCATCAGCTCATTGATGGCATCTGCCACCGCCATACCCATGACCAGCGTCAGCATGGACGCATGCTCCGGATGGATATCCGGTCGCAGTAAAAGGCTCATATAGATGGCCTCTCCCGGCGGGGAATCCCAGGCACGTCCCCGGCGCCCCCGACCCTTCGTCTGCTGATCTGAGCAGACCAATGTCCCGTCGGGCGCATTCTGCTCTGCCAGCAGCTTCGCCTGAATATTCGTGGAATCCGTATCTGCGAAGCAAACCAGGCTCTTCCCCATCTTCTCCGTATGGAGATAACTGCGAATCTCCGCCTCGGTCATGGCGTCCGGCGACGTCAGAAGACAGTACCCCCGATTCGGCACACTGTCAATCTCATAGCCCTCTTCTTTTAATTTGCTGACTGCCTTCCAGATGGCAGTCCGGGACACGGAAAACCGGTCGCACAACTCCTGCCCGGATACATAGCCGCCTCTCTCCCGAAGTGCAGCCAAAACCTCGTCCTTTATCATAAAAACCACATCCAGATGATATTGAATATCAGTGCCACGGCCATCAGCCCCGCGAAAATCGAGCAGATGTAGCCGGTCACCTTTTTATTTTTTGCCAGTTCCATAATGCCCGTCACCGCCGACATAACTGCTCCCAACAGAAAGGCGAGGGGAATCAGCATTCCCCCCTTACTGCCAAATAAAATCAGGATAGCCAGAATCAGCACCGCGCAGGCCAGAACCATGGAAATCATTTTCCAGTAATAATAAGGGTCCCTGCTCACATGGCTTGCTTTTTTCATGCTTAAGCCCCCAGTGTAGCCGCCATCACTGCCTTGATGGTATGCATCCGGTTCTCCGCCTCGTCAAAGACTACAGACTGGGCGGACTCGAATACCTCGTCGGTACACTCCATCTCGGTGATGCCGAATTTCTCCTGAATCTGCTTGCCAATCTTTGTCTTCAAATCGTGGAACGCCGGCAGGCAATGAGTGAAGATAGCCTGGGCTCCCGCATTGTCCATGACCTTTTTATTGACCTGATAGGGCATCAGCTCGCGGATGCGGCTCTCCCATACCTCGTCGGGCTCTCCCATGGATACCCATACATCGGTATAAATGACGTCGGCGCCCTTTGTACCGCTCATAACGTCCTCGGTCAGGGTAATGGTCGCTCCGGTCTCTTTTGCCACGCCTTCACAGTAAGCTACAAGCTCCGCATTCGGGAAATAATTCTTCGGCGCGCAGGCGGTAAAGTGCATACCCATCTTTGCACAGGCGATCATCAGGGAATTGCCCATATTGTAGCGGGCATCTCCCATATATACCAGCTTTACGCCCTTCAGATGGCTCAGATGCTCCTTGACTGTCAACAGGGTTGCCAGCATCTGTGTGGGATGATATTCGTTGGTCAGGCCGTTCCATACCGGTACGTCAGAGTATTTCGCCAGCTCCTCTACGATCTCCTGTCCGAAACCGCGGTACTCGATGCCGTCAAACATGCGGCTTAAGACCCGCGCGGTATCCGCGATGCTTTCTTTCTTGCCAATCTGAGAACCTGACGGATCCAGATAGGTGGTTCCCATGCCCATATCGTGAGCCGCCACTTCAAAGGCACAGCGGGTACGGGTGCTGGTCTTCTCGAAAATCAGCGCCACGTTTTTGCCGCGCATATCGCGCTCTACAATACCGGCCTTCTTGCGGGTCTTCAGGCTGGCCGCCAAATCCACCAGATACTCAATCTCCTCCGGAGTAAAATCCTTCAATGTCAGGAAATCGCGTCCTTTTAAATCCATTTCTTTTGTCCTCCACCAACGTCTGTATTCATACTTATTTTACTGTTCACATTCACTATTCCGAGAAGTTCCTGTGAACAAAGTGAACAGTAACAATCAGGCTGCGGGCCCAAAATATTCGGACCGCAGCCTTTTATTCTTCGTAAAAATCAGTTTTCCTTTGCTACCTCTGCCACAGCCTTCACCATACCGGCCAGTCCCTGAATATCGGACGGGATGATAATCTTGGTAGCCTGGCCGTCTGCCGCCTTGGCAAATGCCTCCAGGCTCTTCAGCTGCAGTACCGCGCTGTCTGCAGATGCCTCTTTGAGCATCTTCAGGCCGTCCGCGTTCGCCTGCTGTACTTTCAGGATAGCCTGCGCCTGACCTTCCGCCTCACGGATGGTCGCTTCCTTCTTCGCCTCTGCCCGAAGGATGGCTGCCTGCTTCTCTGCCTCTGCATCCAGGATCGCGGATTCCTTCTGTCCTTCCGCTACCAGAATCGTAGACTTTTTCTCACCTTCAGCGCGAAGGATTGCCTCACGGCGCTCTCGCTCTGCCTTCATCTGCTTCTCCATAGCGTCCTGGATAGCAGCCGGCGGGATGATGTTCTTAAGCTCTACTCTGTTTACCTTGATGCCCCAGGGGTCTGTGGCGATGTCCAGAGACGCGCGCATCTTGGTATTGATAACCTCGCGGGACGTCAGAGTCTGATCCAGCTCCAGGTCTCCGATGATATTACGAAGGGTAGTCGCTGTCAGATTTTCGATAGCCATAATCGGATTCTCCACGCCGTAGGCGAACAGCTTCGGATCGGTAATCTGGAAAAATACAACTGTATCGATTCGCATGGTTACGTTATCCTTGGTGATAACAGGCTGGGGAGCAAAGTCTACTACCTGCTCCTTTAAGGTCACGCGCTTCGCCACACGGTCAATGAACGGCGCCTTGAAATGAATTCCCACACCCCAGGTTCCCATGTACGCGCCCAGACGTTCGATAACCAGCGCCTGCGCCTGGGGAACAATCTTGATGCAGGAAGCAATAATCATCAGAATAAATAATACAAGTACCAGTACTAAAATAGTTCCTACAAAATTTGGCATAATCAGCCCTCCTTCTTCTTTCTCACAATCAGCTTCACGCCCTCTACGGCTATGATTTCCACAGGAACATCCCCGGAAATGACTTCGGAATCATTTTCTGCCCGCGCCGTCCAGGTCAGACCATTTACAAGAACCTCTCCACGCCCTTCCAGATTGTGAATTTCAGCTGTTACCACAGCGGTTTTTCCAATCAGGCTGTCCACATTGGTCTTCTCCTGTTTCTGGCTGTTGAAAAACCGGAGCGCCCAGGGTCTGGTTCCGAACAGCAGCACCAGAGACACCACGCAGAACACTGCCCACTGGATCACAGGCGGGACGTCCAGCATTGCGAGAACAAACGCTGCCAGCGCCCCTCCGGCAAACCAGATGGTGGTCAGGCCCAGCGTAATAATCTCAATCACAACCAGTACAATCAGTAATATCAGCCAATACATGGCATCCATCGCTTCGCACTCCCCTTTCTGTTGCGATTTGTAACCCCGAAAACTGCTTTCCTGCGGGGTTTACCTATTGCTTATCATACTATAGTTTCCCCTTTTGCACAAGAAAAATTATTATTAAGAATTCTGAAAGGGGCCGCCGCGTTTCCCGCGGCAGCCCCTGCCTGATTTTTCTTATCCTTTAGTAAAATACGTGATTTCCGATCACAATATGATCGCCGCTGACCGGAGAAGCCGCGTTCTTGAAATGCGTAAAGCTTCCCACCGTGGTGTAACCGTTGATAGCTTCCTGCGCCGCCTGACGACAGCTGGCCTTCGGATTGCTTAAGTATCTTCCTATGCTTCCGTTGCTGACCACGCCAAACTGACCCGGCGCGTAAATAGCTGCCAGAATACTGCTGTAGCGGCCGCTGCGCACACGGTTCATGACCACCGCGCCTACGGCTACCTGGCCTTCATAGGGCTGATTGCCAGCCTCCGCCTGAATCAGGGCTGCCAGAAGGGTAACCTCGTCGCCATTGGCCTGCATGGCAGTGAGCTGCTGCTTCAGCTTCTCCCGCTTCTCCTCAGCCTCTTTCTTCTCGATCTCTTCCATGGTCATGGCTTCGCCCAACTCATAATTCACATCCACAAACTCTGCGGAAACGAAGCCTGTCTTATCCTCCGCGTACTGTACCTGTACCCATTCGTCCTGCTGCTCGATAACCGTAAGCTTCGCGCCCTCTTCCACGTTTTTCAGAATCTTCGCTTCCGTGCTTGCCTCGGAACGAATCCGAAGTCCGCCGGTCAGGGAAGTCGCTGTCAGTGTGGCAGCCTCCTGGGATGCCTCGTAGGCATCCTGGCCGAAATGCAGGTATTCATTGCTCACATAGCCTTCCACGTTACCGGACTTCACTTTCGTCCAGCCGTCCTCTGTCTGCTCGATGATCATGCCGCCGTCACCCTTAAACATCCGGCCAATGGCCTTGGAATCCGCATTTGGCTCCTGACGGACCGTCACATAATCCTCTACATTGGCGAGAACCTTTTCTCCCCACTCATCCTCTATCTGCAGTGCTTCAA
>USDU01000084.1 GCA_900553635.1 uncultured Lachnospiraceae bacterium
GACGGTTACATGATCGGAACCGCGCTTCCGGAGCAGAGCCTGATTCAGATCAGCGGCCCGGCTTCCGTGATCGCCAAGATCAAGCGCGTGGAGGTAGAGATCAAGACCACCGGCGTCAACTCAGACCGGACCATTCACGGCAAGCTGAATGTGCTGAACAGCGACGGCGAAGCCGTAGATACCACTTATCTGGAATATACCGGAAAGAACGACGGTATGGATGTGGCCATCACCATGCTGCGGACCAAGACAGTTTCGCTGTCTGTAGGCCATACAGGCACACCGGAAGAGGGCTACAGCTTCAGCTCCATCTCCTATAAACCGGAGACAGTGATGATTGCCGGAGCTTCTGACCCAATCAGTAAGATTACAGCGATTTTGATTCCGGATGAGGCGATCAATATCGACGGTGTTTCCGAGAATCAGCAGCAGACCATCGACATTACCCAGTATCTGCCCGATGGCATTCGACTGGCGGACGAGACAGACGCTTTGATCGCGGTCAGCGTGGAAATTGAGAAGAAGCAGGGCAAGACTGTAACCATCCCGGTATCCCACATCGGTGTACAGAATGTGCCGGCAGGAATGGAAGTGGACTTCGGCGACACCAGCAGTATTGAACTGATGGTAATGGGAACCAGCAGCGAACTGGCAGCTCTGGATACAGAGGCGATTGCAGTGACGCTGGATGTGGGACACACCAGAGCGGGGAATTATACAGAAACCCTGAACGTAACTCTTCCGGACAGTGGCTGCAGCCTGATGCAGGATGTGGAAATCCAGTATAAACTGGTAAAGAGAACAGCAGCTGACGACAATAAGACTACAGGAGACAGCAGCAGTACAAACGGCAGCACAGACAGCAAAAAGGAGAATGTCTCGGACGCCGGAAATGACAATACAACGGGAAACAGTACCCCGGATAACACCGCTGGTGACAATAGCAGCGGAGACAGTGCGGGGGAGAGTAAAAATGACTCGGCAACAGAGTAAAAGAACGGGAGGTTGACATCTATGGTAAGTCAAAAAGTAACTATCACAAATCCGACAGGTCTTCATCTTCGTCCGGCAGGAATCCTCTGCAAGACGGCCATGCAGTTTCGCTCCGCGGTAACCTTCACCTTTGGCAATACAACAGCCAATGCGAAGAGTGTTTTAAGCGTACTGGGTGCATGTGTAAAATCAGGAGATGAGATTGAATTTCATTGTGAGGGCGCAGATGAAACAGAAGCGCTGGCTGCAATGGTAGAAGCAGTGGAGAGTGGTCTTGGAGAATAAGAAGAAATGGGCGATAGGGTATGCAGTATTCTGCATACTCTATTTCGCCGTGTCTGTTGCTATGCCCCATGACAGACTGGAATCCCGGGGGCTGGAGGGTATCGGAAAGCCCTCGTTAAAACTGAAGACAGAAGCGATAACGGATGATACAGAGCTGAGATTTGAATACCTGCCAGATGCACAGGCGTTAAGCCAGCTTTCTTTTTATTTTACGGCGGATGACGAGGGCGTCTATACGGATGGCCGGATTGATATCGGGGCCTATGACGCGCAGACCCGGGAGCTTCTGGCCAGCGCTTCCTATGATTTGCAGGATCTGGGTGCCGAGGGTTTTTGGGGTGTGGACTTTACACAGGAGCCGGTGGGACAGGCTGTCGAGGTGGTCATCACCGGAAAGGGTATAAAGAACGGACCCTATATCTGGCTGAATACGGAGACGGAGACAGCCGGAACATCCTACGAGGATGGACAGATCCTGGAGAATAATCTGATTTTTAATGCGGTGTACCGGACACAGGTGCACTATGTGAAGAAACCGCTGATCACGACGCTGATGTTGACGATTCTGGGAGCCATGTTTTTCCTGGTGTCCGGGAAGAAGCAGGAAAAAGCGACAAAAAAGCGGGATTCCGGACTTGGGAAAAAAGCGGCTGCTTTCGGGAGAAAGCTGAAGACCTTCTATGAGAAACATAAAAAGCTCCTGGGGCTGGGACTGCTGCTTTTTATTACGGCGCTTATGTTCCTGTATGTGTATGACGTACAGATTCGAAAGGCCATGAACAGCACCCATCGGGAAGTAGTCATGAAGGACAATCAGGAGCTGCTGCCCGTGACAGCGGATACACAGGAGCTGATTCAGTATTATACCACCGAAGAAAAACAGTTGGTGGGGCTGGGTGTGCGGATGGATCTGGGCGAGAATTTTGCGGGAGAGGGGCTGATTCACGCAGAGGTCTATGATGTGACCGGGGCGGCAGCTTCCGGCGAGACGACCGATCTGGCGGATCAGGGAAGCCTGCTCTGCGCAGCGGATATCGACGCGGCCACATTGCTGGACGGTCAGTATATGGGCCTGATTTTTGACAACTCCCAGACGGATACCAAGGGACATACCTACGAGGTGAAGCTGCATTTTGCGGATACGCTTCTGGATTCAGGTCTGTCAGTGATTGTGACGCCAAAGGGTTATTACAAAGAGAATACCCTGCTGGTAAACGGCGCGGAGAGCGCGGTCCGGCTCAGCATGAACGCCCATACGTATTTCAATCTGTTCCTGAAAAAGTATTTCTTTGCCATGTTTCTGTTTGCGGAGGCCGTGTGCGCAGGCTTTTATTACCTGGCTTTTATGCGGAAGTGCAAGATAGAGAAAGTATTTCTGTTTACGATTCTCTGCCTTGGCATTCTGTATAATTTCCTGATTACGCCTTATATGACGCCGGATGAGTCCTATCATATCGACATGACCTACCGGCATTCTAATACGCTGCTTGGTATCGAGTCGGCGGGCGAGAATAAGTGCTATAAGCGGATGGACGATACGAAGATCGAATTTACATCGGAGCCCAGCCTGGAGAATTATAAGAACATTTACGACGGATTCTTCAGGGGCGTAAGGGACAACCGGTTGGTGGAGGCGGACGCTACATCCACCACGGAAGCGCCGATGATTCTGTATCTTCCGGCGGTGCTTGGCATGACGCTGGCGCGACTTCTGCATCTGGGAACAGTGCCCATGTATCTGCTGGCGCGCTGGTGCAGTCTTCTGTTCTTCGCGCTGATGACATATATCGGCATGAAAAAGCTGCCCTTTGGAAAGATAACGCTGTTTTTGCTGGCGATTTTGCCCATGAATCTGCAGCAGTGTACCTCCTTTTCCTATGACGCGGTGATTAACGGTGTGATTTTCCTGTATATCTGCTGCTGCATTTCTCTGACCTGGCGGGAAGAACCGGTGAAGCCGGTGGATATTCTGGTCATGGGAATCTTGAGTATTGTGATGATCTACGGAAAAAGCGGTATCTATCTGCCTATCGCATTGCTGGCGCTGCTGATTCCGGCGGAGCGCTTCGGCGGAAAACAGGTGCGGAATTTCTGCATTCTGGCTCTGTGTCTGCTGCCGGTGCTGGCTTTTGTAAATAAGAACACCGTGGCAGTCAATTATATAGCAACGACTACAGAGGCCACGGCTACAGTCGGTTCTTCCACCACAGCCGGTTATACCCTCGGGTATTTCCTGTCACAGCCTCTGGAGCTGGTGCGTATCATGGCGAATACCATTGCGGACAAGAGTGCTTTCTATCTGATGTCTCTGGTGGGACAGAAGATGGGGTGGGTAGAAATCGAGATTTCGGAAGTGATTCCCATGCTGTTTCTGCTGCTCCTGGTACTGTCCTGCATGCGGACGAAGGACGAACCTCAGTATGTGAAGACCGGGCAGAAATGGTGGATTGTCTGCGTCTGTGCGGTCTGTGCAGGGCTGATTCTGGCGGGCATGCTGCTTACCTGGACGCCACGGGATCATATCTCCATTGAGGGTGTGCAGGGACGGTATTTCATTCCGTTTATGCCGGCGTTTCTGCTGGTGCTCCGGAATGGACGGCTTACCTGGAACCGGTCTGCGGAGCGGGGCCTGATGTATGCGGGTCTTGTAGGACAGCTGCTGACGGTGATGTATCTCATCAAGGCAGTATTGATATTGTAAAAAAGGAAACGGAACTTTATGAATAAAAAACGAGTAGCGATCAACATGACGGCCCAGCTTCTGGCCTTTGGCGTCAATATGCTTCTGGGCTTTATCCTGGTGCCGATTATTGAGTCGATGATTCCCAATGCCTATGGTTTCACGGATATCGCCAATAAATTCGTGTCGGCGGCCCAGATCATCGTGTCGGCCCTGAATACCATGGCCAGCCGGTTTATTACTATCCGGATTCACCGGAACGAGCAGCAGGAAGCGGAGGAATATTTTTCTTCCGTGTTCTTCGCCAATGTGCTGATGGCGGTGGTATTTATGTTCCCGGCGTTGTTCGTGGTCATGTATATAGGAAGAATTTTCCAGATCCCGGAAGCGGCCAGCCTGATGGATATCCAGATGCTGTTCTTCTTTATCTTTTTGAACTTCCTGATCAGCATCATTACTTCCGTGTTCAGCGTGGCTTCCTACAGTAAGGATCGTCTGGAGCTCAGCTCCATTTCCACGATTCTCGGAGAGCTGACCCGTCTGACTGTACTGTCGGTCTGCTATCTTTGCTTTAAGCCCTATCTGTTTTACGTGGGCTGTGCGTCAGTCTGCTCCACGGTGATTCAGGCGGTGGCGAACCTGACCTTTACCAGAAGGCTGCTGCCGGATATGAAGATTCGGATTCGGGATTTCCGCTGGAGCAAGATCTGGGAACTGGTGTCTCTGGGGGCCTGGAATTCGGTGACCCGTCTGGGACAGCTTCTGCTGGATGGATTGAATACCTCTATCGCGAATATTATGGTCAGCTCAGCGGCCATGACGACCATCTCTATCTCTACCCAGATTCCGGAGGTAATCTCGAATCTGATGGGAACCATTGCGGGCGTCTTTAACCCGCAGATGACGATTGCCTATGCAAAAGAAGATAAGGAACAGCTGCTGGAGATTATCGCCAGCGCGGATCGCATTATGATATTTATTATCAGTATCCCCATTGCGTTCCTGACGGTATTCGGTAAGACCTTTTTTGGACTCTGGGTGGGCAAGACACAGGACCCAAAAGAACTCTATATTCTGGCTCTTCTGAATGTGGGTACGCTCTTTGTCAGCGCCAGCATTCAGGTACTGTACCATGTATTTCTGATTACCAAGAAGGTAAAAGTGAATTCCATGGTCATTGTGGGAAGCGGCGTACTGACCGTGGCAACGGTTTTTGTGTTGCTGGAGACCACGGATCTCGGTATGTATGCCATCGTGGGCGTCAGCATGATCTATGGAATCCTGCGTAATCTGATTTTCACGCCGCTTTACGCGGCTCACTGCCTGAAGGTGAAATGGTATACCTTCTACGGCGATATTCTGATGGGCCTGGTGTCCATCGGCCTGATTTGCCTGGTGGTACTGCCCTTTGAGTTATTTATCAACATCGACGGCTGGCTCAAGCTGTTTGGCGTAGGCATCGTGGCCGGAATCCTGGCGCTGCTTGTGAACTTTTTTGTGGTGCTGCGGAAAGGTGAGCGGCAGATGGTGCTGGAAAAGGTGCGCAGTAAACTGGTAAAGCATTAGGCTCCAGTATGAGGAGGGACTGAAATGGTAAGTATCATTGTACCTGTGTATAAAAGTAAGGATACGCTGAAACGCTGTGTGGAAAGCCTGTTGGCGCAGACGGTAGAGGACACAGAGATGATCCTGGTGGACGACGGTTCGCCGGACGGTTCCGGGGAGCTCTGTGACAAGCTGGCGGAAGAGGATAGCCGGATTCGGGTGATTCATAAGGAAAATGGCGGCGTGTCCTCGGCCCGGAATGTGGGTATTGAGGCTGCGAAGGGTGATTATCTGCTGTTCGCGGACAGCGACGATTATGTGGAACAGGATATGGTGGAGAAGCTTCTGGGTGGCATCGGAAATGACGATATCGCCATCTGCGGCTTTCATCATCACTATCAGGGCCGGGACATCGTCCGGATTCCGGAGGTACCGGGACAAAGCGGCGAGGAAAATTTTCTGGCGCTCTACGGCGAAGGATTTCTGAATATGCCCTGGAACAAGCTGTATAAACGGGAGCTGACGGGACGTTTTGACGAGTCCTTAAGTCTCGGGGAAGACCTGCTGTTTAATCTGGATTATCTGCGGCGGGCGGATGGAATCGCCATTGTGAAAGCACCGCTTTGCCACTATATTCAGGATGAGACCGGGGCGAGTCTCTCGTCGCAGAAGCGGGAGGATCGCCTGATGCTGGCAAAGCATATTTGGCGGGAGACGAACGAGTTTTATCAGGAACTGGCAGGGCATCCGGATGAGAGCGGTGTCATCAATGCCCGTTTGATTCAGGATATGCTGGACGACGTAGAGGGGCTTCCTTTCGATGCGGAGAAAACGAAGAAGGAGAAGCTGGAAGTCATAGACGCCTATTGCCGGGACGCGGAACTGCGGGAAGCGGGGCAGGTGGCGGCACTTAGGGCTCTCGATTATCAGGTGATTCATTTCTGCATGCGCCGTGGCTGGAAGCGGCTGACCTATGAGCTGTGCGAGCTGCGTGCCATGCTGGTCCGGGCCAGACGGGCGGCGGCAGAGGAAGAAGAGAAGGAAGCGGAACATGCGTGATTTAATATCAGTAATTATTCCTGTTTATAAAGTGGAAAAATATCTGTGCCGGTGCGTGGATTCGGTGCTGGCTCAGACCTATGCGAATATGGAAATCATTCTGGTGGACGACGGATCGCCGGATAATTGCCCGGTCATGTGTGACGAGTATGCCAGACAGGACAGCCGGGTGAAGGTCATTCACCAGGAAAATGCAGGTCTGTCCGGGGCACGTAATGCGGGCATTGACATGGCGCAGGGTCAGTGGCTGGCTTTTGTGGATTCGGACGATTATCTGGCGGCAGATTTTCTGGAGCGACTGTATCAGGCCTGTGTGGATACGGGCAGCAACTTAAGTGTCTGCCGCTGGGAATATGTGCGCGGTGAGACAATTCCGGAGCATGGAACCGGGGAGACGCGCGTGTATACAGGCCGGGAGATGCTGGCGAATCTCTATGTGCCGGATGGAGCTTATTTTGTGGTAGCGTGGAATAAGCTTTACAGAAAAGAATTATTCGAGGATATCCGATATCCGCTGGGCAGAATCCATGAGGATGAGGCGACCACTTACCGTATCTACGATAAGGTGAAGAAAGCGGCTTATGTGGATCGCTCCCTGTACGGCTATTTCGTGACGCCGGTGAGTATCACCCGGGGGTTCAATCCAAAACGGATGGACTGGGTGACGGCGGTAGCGGAGCGGCTGGATTTCTTTGAACAAAAAGGCTATACAGAGCTGATGGTGCCGGGACTTCAGGCGCTGGCGGATGGAAGTATCGATATCTGGTTTGGCTTACGGGATCAGCTTCCGGGCAGTGAAAAGCAGCAGGAGGAAATACGGACATTGATTCGCGAAGGTCTGCGGCGTGTGAAGAAGTATGGGAAGTTCCCGCTTCGGACGGAGATTGGCTATCGGCTGTTTCTGACCTGGCCGGGATTGTATCGGAAACTACTGAATCAGGTGAAGGATGAAAATGGAAAGCAGTAAGAGATTAAGCGTGATTGTACCGGTCTACAATGTGGAGCAGTATCTGGAGCGCTGTGTGGACAGTATTTTAAATCAGACAGTGAAGGAGCTGGAGATTATTTTAGTGGACGATGGTTCCACGGACAACTCCGGGTCCATGTGTGACGCTTATGCAGCGGAGCACGCCAATATCCGGGTGCATCATAAGTCAAACGGCGGCCTGACGACCGCCTGGAAAGCGGGACTGGACCTTGCGACCGGTCGGTACGTGGGCTTCGTGGACAGCGACGACTGGATTGACGCGGATATGTATGAGCGGATGCTGACACTTGCCGAGCAGGAGGATGCGGATGTGACGGTCTGCGGGCTGGTCTTTGATTTTGAGGATCCGAAGATTCCGAAAAGAAATGAAATTTCGAATTTCAAAAAAGAAGTCTATGGACGGGCGGACTTGGAGGCTTTATTTCCAACGCTTATCAATGATGGCTACTTTTTCGGACGGACATTGCAGCCTGCCCGGGTGACGAAGCTGTTCCGGAGATCGCTTCTGCAGGCAAATGTGCAGTTCTGCGATGACAAGGTGGCGGTGGGGGAGGATCTGCAGATTACGTTCCCGGTGCTTCTGGATACGAAGAAGCTATGCGTGGTGCAGAATTTTTATCCCTATCATTACTGGATTAATAACAAATCAATTACGGGGCAGTATGACAGCTCTTATATTGAGAAGGTGAAGCTTTTAAGCAGCCGGCTTCAGGCTATCAGCGACGCTAAGGGCGTCTATGATTTCACGGCGCAGATTCGGAATGATTTTCTCGGACTGGCTGTGCTGGCGGTGAAAAATGAGATTTATCGGAATTATAAGGCCGGGCGCCGGACGGTATTCGCGAATGTGAAGCGGATCTGTGAGGATGCAATGGTGAAAGAGGCTATGGAAAAGCATACGATGGATAAGCTATCGGCATCGATCAGGCTTTATCTGTGGCTGATGCGGACGGGGCATTATAATCTGTGTTATTGGCTGGTGCTGGGGTTTTTTAAGGTGAATTATTATCTCGGGAGAGAGTATAAAAGACAGTAGAATATAGGACGGTAAGTAAAGAGACTTTAATAAGTTAAACTAATAAAACAAATTTTTAGAAAACTATTGACAAACCAGAAAAACGTGCATATAATACAAACAACATCAAACAGAGAAACCTGTGAAGAAGAGTAGTAGCGGACAGATGTGGATCTACAGAGAGTTCCGGAGGGTGGAAACGGAGCGTGAGGCAGTCGGTGAATGGACTTCGGAGGGCGGCTTTGAACGAGCAGACGGTCAAGTAGAAGCTGACGGGACCCCACCCGTTATCCATCGGGGCACGTATGATGGTACGTGTAGCGAGCGGACATTTCGCAGGAAATGTCAATTTGGGTGGTATCGCAGAAGTATATAACGCTTTTGTCCCATGTATATGGGGCAAAGGCGTTTTCTATTACTTTCCTCCAGACAGTCGGCTCCGGCAAGGCGGGCTGTTACATCTGCCATCTAAATTAAAAAAGAATGGAGAACAAAATTATGAAGAAGATGAATCTGAAAAAACTGGTAGCTTTTGGTTGTGCGGCAGCACTGACAGTTTCCATGGCAGGATGCGGATCCAAGGCCGATACTTCCGCAGATACCGCAGCAGACAGCACCGCAGCAGAGGCGGAAGCGGATGCAGCATCCGGCGATACTGCAGAGTACAACGTAGCCATCGTAAAGCAGCTTGACCACGCTTCTCTGGATGAGATTGCAAATGCAGTGGCAGCAGAGCTGGATCAGATTGCAAAAGATAACAACGTAACCATCAATTACGAGATTTATTCCGGTCAGAACGATCAGACCACATTGAAGCAGATTGGCGACCAGGCCATTGCGGACGGCGTAGACGCTATCATCCCGATTGCGACTCTGGCAGCACAGGTTATGACCGTATGCGCCCAGGACACCCAGACACCGGTTGTCTTCGCAGCGATTTCCGACCCGGAGGCAG
>USDU01000085.1 GCA_900553635.1 uncultured Lachnospiraceae bacterium
TAACGGAGATAATTGTTGATTTTATACAAAAATGGCTGTATACTGTTAGTGTATTATCAGAACGGTTACAGCTGTTTTGTAGTTGGGTGAAACTAATGTAAGGAGGGTAAATATAGTATGCTTGATCAGTCCTATTACGCAAAAGCGGATGAGATCATGGATCAGTACGGCAGAAAGCCGGCTTCACTGATTCCGATTATGCAGGAGATTCAGGGAGCTTACCGTTATCTGCCCGGAGAGCTGCTGAGTTATGTGGCAGACAAGATCGGGGTGACGGAGGCCAAGGCTTTCAGCGTGGCGACGTTCTATGAGAACTTTTCCTTCGACGCAAAGGGAAAGTATGTTATCAAGGTATGTGACGGAACAGCCTGTCATGTGCGGAAATCCATGCCGGTGCTGGAGGCCCTGTACGCGAAGCTGGGCTTAAGCAAGACCAAGAAGACCACGGACGATATGATGTTCACCGTAGAGACCGTGTCCTGCCTGGGTGCCTGCGGACTTGCTCCCACCATGATGGTAAATGAAGAAGTGTATCCCTGTATGACGCCGGAAAAGGCGGCAGCAGTGATTGACCAGTTAAGAGGAGGTGCCGGAATTGATCCAGAATAAAGAACAGTTACAGCAGCTTCACGAGGAAGCGGTGAAAGAGCTTAATTCCTACGACTGCCGGATTCTTGTCTGTTCCGGTACAGGCTGTATCGCCACCGGTTCCAATAAAATTTATGAGAAATTCCTGGAGATTACCAGGGATGCGCCGGGCGTGACCCTGGAGTTCGCTCCCCACGATGAGAAGGAACATCTGGGCGTGAAGAAGACCGGCTGTCAGGGCGTCTGCGAGCTGGGCCCCCTGGTCCGGATCCAGAAGGGGCAGGATGTGGTTCAGTATGTGAAGGTACAGCTGGATGACTGTGCCGAGATTTTTGAAAAGAGCGTTCTGGGCAATGAAGTGGTGGAACGTCTGCTGTACCAGAAGGGCGGCAAGGTCTGCAAAGGGCCGGACGACATTCCGTTCATCGCGAAGCAGACCCGTATCGTACTGAAGAACTGCGGTAAGTTCGATGCGGAATCCTTAAGAGAATACATAGCCAGCGGCGGTTTTGCGGCACTTCAGAAGGCCATGTTCGAGATGACGCCGGATCAGGTCATTGAGGAAGTGGATCAGTCCGGACTGCGTGGCCGTGGTGGCGGCGGCTTCCCGGCAGGTAAGAAGTGGATTCAGGTGGCCCGTCAGGCCGACCCGGTTCACTATGTGGTATGTAACGGCGACGAGGGCGACCCGGGAGCATTCATGGACGGATCCGTTATGGAGGGTGATCCCTACCGTCTGATCGAGGGTATGATGCTGGCAGCTTACGCGGTGCGTGCTGAGAACGGTTACATCTACGTGCGTGCCGAGTATCCGAACTCCGTAGCGAGACTGAAGCATGCCATTGCCGTACTGGAGGAAAATGGACTCTTAGGCGAGAATATTCTCGGCACCGGCTTCAATTTCCATATGCACATTAATAAGGGAGCGGGCGCTTTCGTATGCGGCGAGGGTTCAGCCCTGACAGCTTCCATCGAGGGAAGCCGCGGCATGCCCCGTGTAAAACCGCCCCGTACCGTAGAACAGGGCCTGTGGGCGAAGCCTACCGTTCTGAATAACGTAGAGACCTATGCGAACGTTCCGGAGATCGTGCTGAAGGGCCATGAGTGGTATCGCAGCATCGGTACAGAAGGAAGCCCGGGAACCAAGACCTTCTCCCTGACCGGCAGCATCGAGAATACCGGTCTTATCGAGGTGCCGATGGGAACAACCCTTCGTGAGATTATCTTTGATATCGGCGGCGGGCTGAAATCCGGCGCAGCCTTCAAGGCAGTTCAGATCGGCGGGCCTTCCGGCGGCTGTCTGACCGAGAAGCATCTGGATGTGCCTCTGGATTTCGATTCGGTGAAGAAATACGGCGCTATCGTGGGATCCGGCGGACTGGTTGTTATGGATGAGAATACCTGTATGGTAGAGGTTGCCCGGTTCTTTATGGGCTTCACCCAGAGAGAGTCCTGCGGAAAATGCGGTCCCTGCCGTATCGGAACCAAGCGTATGCTGGAGCTGCTGGAAAAGATTGTAGATGGTAAGGGCGAGATGGAAGATCTGGAGAAGCTGGAAGACCTGGGACACTTCGTAAAAGACCGGTCTCTGTGCGGTCTGGGAAAGAGTGCGCCGCTTCCGGTCTTAAGTACCATTCAGAACTTCCGGGACGAGTATATCGAGCACATCGTAGACAAGAAGTGCGCGGCCCACGTATGTAAATCCATGCGTGTATACGAGATTGATCCTGACAAGTGTAAGGGTTGTACCAAGTGTGCCCGCAACTGTCCGGTGAACGCCATTACCGGCGAGCGGAAAGCGCCTCATGTCATTGATAATTCCAAGTGTATCAAGTGCGGAACCTGTCTGGAGAACTGTGCCTTTGATGCGGTCATTTTGAAATAGTATTACTGTGAACGTAGTGAACAGTAATAAAAGGAGGATGGATATGATTCATTTGACGATAGATGGAATCCCTGTAGAAGTGGAAAAGGGTACCACGATTCTGCAGGCCGCCAAGCAGATAGGCGTGAAGATTCCGACCCTTTGTTATCTGGAAAATGTGCTGCCCGATGGTTCCTGCCGTCTCTGTGTCGTGGAAGTAACCAACAATGGCAGAACAAAGTTTGATACCGCCTGTACCTTACGCTGCTCCGAGGGCGATGAAGTACAGACCATGTCTGAGAAGGTTGTAAAATACAGAAAAGAGACCCTGGATCTCTTACTGTCCGATCATCGGGTACACTGCTTTTCCTGCGAAGCCAACGGCGACTGCAAGCTGCAGGATTACTGCTTCGAGTACGGCGTAGAGAAGACCAGCTTCCCGGGCGAGATGAACAACGCACCCATTGATGACACGAATAAGTTCTTTACCTACGATCCGAGCCTGTGTATCTTATGCCACAGATGTGTAAATACCTGTAAGGAGATCGTGGGACGCGGAGCCATCGACACTATGAACCGTGGTTTCCAGTCTGTTATCGGCGCTCACTATAAGAATACCTGGAATGAGGGCATCTGCGAGTCCTGCGGTAACTGCGTACAGGCATGTCCGACAGGCGCTCTGACCATGAAGCGGAGAAAGAAATACCGTCCGTATCAGGTGGAGAAGAAGGTTCTGACAACCTGTCCCCACTGCGCGACCGGCTGCCAGTATTACGTACTGGTGAAGGATGGCAAGGTCGTAGATACCGAGGCTTATGACGGACCGTCCAATAAGGGACTGCTCTGTGTCAAGGGACGCAGCGGCTCCTTCGACTTCGCCCAGTCGCCTGAGCGTATCAAGTACCCGTTGATCAAGAACCATGAGACCGGCGAGTTCGAGCGCGCCACCTGGGATGAGGCTCTGGACCTGGTAGCTTCCAAGTTCATGGAGATCAAGAAGCAGTACGGCCCGGATTCCCTGGCTGGTTTTGCCTGCTCCAGATCCCCCAACGAGGACATTTATATGGTACAGAAGATGGTTCGTACCTGCTTCGGTACCAACAATACCGATAACTGTGCCCGTGTCTGCCACTCCGCGTCCGTAGCCGGTCTGTATATGACCCTGGGATCCGGCGCTATGACCAACCCCATCGAGGATATTACCAAGAATGCGGACGTCATCATGCTGGTAGGCTCCAACCCGGAGGAGGCGCATCCGGTAGTCGGCATGCAGATCCGTCAGGCGGTGAAGAGAGGCTGCAAGCTCATCGTCGTAGACCCGCGTGATATCGGACTGGCAAAGAAAGCAGATATCCATCTGAAATTAAAGCCGGGTACCAACGTAGCCTTCGCAAACGGCATCATGCATGTGATCATAGAGGAAGGTCTGCAGGATGACAAGTTCATCGCAGAGCGTACCGAGGGCTATGATAAGATCAAAGAGATCGTAAAGGATTATACACCGGAGAAGGTAGCCGAAATCTGCCACATCGATCCGGATGATTTGAGAAAAGCAGCCATCATGTACGCAAAAGCTGACCGCGCTCCCATTATCTACTGTCTGGGTGTTACCGAGCATTCCACCGGTACCGAGGGCGTTATGTCCATGTCCAATATGGCTATGTTGGTGGGCAAGCTGGGCCGTCCGGGCTGCGGCGTGAACCCGCTCCGTGGACAGAACAACGTACAGGGAGCCTGTGACATGGGTGCTTCCCCCACAGATTTTCCGGGCTACCAGAAGGTTGCCGCGACCGGCGTGGTAGAGAAGTTTGAGAAGGCCTGGGGCGTTCCGCTGAACCACAATGTGGGAACCCACGCAACCGACGTATTCCCCAAGGCGATCACCAAGGAGATCCGCGGCCTGTATATTTACGGCGAGGATCCTGTGGTGACCGACCCGGATACCTCCCATATCATCAAAGCCCTGAAGAGTCTGGATTTCTTCGTATTGCAGGAGCTCTTTATGACAGAGACCGCTCAGTACGCAGACGTCATTCTGCCGGGCGTCAGCTACCTGGAGAAGGAAGGAACCTTCACCAATACGGAGCGCCGTGTACAGAGAGTCCGTAAGGCCATCACAGTACCGGGCGAGATGCGTCTGGATACAGATATTATCATCGACCTGATGAACCGTATGGGTTATCCGCAGCCTCACCTGACCTCCGCAGAGATTATGGACGAAATCGCTTCTGTGACACCCAGCTTCGGCGGCATCAGCCATGCCCGCCTGGACAGCGAAGAGGTGGGCGGCAAAGGCTTACAGTGGCCCTGCCCGACCAAGGAGCACCCGGGCACCCCGATTATGCATGTGGGCAAGTTTTCGAGAGGCCTTGGCTGGTTCTACCCGGCTGAATATGTGCCTTCCGCAGAGCTTCCGGATGAGGAATATCCGATTATCCTGATGACCGGACGTATCCTGTATCATTACACCACCCGTGCCATGACCGGCAAGACTCCGGAGCTCATGGAGATTGAAGGACATTCCTTCATTGAAATGAATATCGTGGACGCGGAAAAACTGGGGATCAGGAACGGCGACAAGGTGCGCGTATCCTCCAGACGAGGCAGCATCGAATCCACCGCCCGTGTGGGAACCAAGACCTCTCCGGGCGAGAGCTGGATGCCTTTCCACTTCCCGGATGGCAACGCAAACTGGCTGACCAACGCGGCTCTCGATAAGTACGCGAGAATCCCCGAGTACAAGGTCTGCGCGATTAAGATTGAGAAAGCATAAAGTGTTATAGAAATGCATCAGAGACGGGCCGGGCGGCGGAAGCTGCCCGGCCCGTTTTTGGTCAGGAAAATTGCGGAAGAAATAGATTTCCTGCTTTCAAATACGTCGCATTTATGCTATAGTTATATACAGCGCCGCAGTGCGCGATAATTTGCGCAGGCAGAGGAGAGAAAAAGTTATGCCGATTAAAGTACAGAGTGATTTGCCGGTTAGGGCAATTTTGGAGCAGGAAAATATTTTCGTTATGGATGAGACGCGGGCGCTCAATCAGAATATCCGTCCGCTGAAGATAGGCATCCTGAATCTGATGCCGCTTAAAGAGGACACAGAGCTTCAGATCCTGCGTTCTCTGTCCAATACACCGCTGCAGCTGGATATTACCTTTATCACAGTCAGCAGCCATGAATCCAAGAATACAGCCCAGAGCCACATTAACAAGTTCTATGAGCCATTCTGCGAGGTGAAAAAGCGCCGTTTCGACGGCTTGATTATCACCGGCGCGCCGGTGGAGCAGATGGAATTTGAAGAAGTAGATTACTGGAATGAGCTGGTCGAGATTATGGACTGGGCCGACGCCCATGTTACATCCACCTTCTTTATCTGCTGGGGAGCACAGGCAGCCATGTATCATTTCTATGGCCTGAAGAAGCGTCTGTTGCCCCAGAAGCTGTTCGGACTCTACCGCCACAAGGTGGAGAACCGTAAAGAGCCGTTGATCAGAGGCTTTGACGATGAGTTTTACGCGCCCCATTCCCGTCATACCACCGTGGACGCGGAAGAAATCCGTGCCTGCAGTGATCTGACTATTCTGGCCGAATCTGATGAGGCCGGCGTTTTCATCGCCATGGCGGAGGAAGGCCGCAAGATTTTTGTATTCGGTCATCCCGAGTACGACCGTCTAACCCTGGAGAAGGAATATGTCAGAGATAAGAATAAAGGTCTGGACATCCAGGTGCCGAAGAACTATTTCCCTGACGACAATAGCGACAACCGTCCGCTGCTCATGTGGAGAGCCCATGCGAATACACTGTATACAAACTGGATCAATTACTATGTATATCAGAATACGCCTTACGTGTGGGATGATGAGGAGTAGAAGGCACGGAAAATAAAATAAGAGACTATGAAAAGCGACAGCCGCGCAATCATCACTGCCAGATGATTGCGCGGCTGCCCTTTTATTTACTGGAAATCAGTTATAGGAAAATCATTTACTGTATCGGCTCAAAGTCTACAGCTCCGTGCTTGCACAGCGGGCAGATGATATCCTCGGGGAGCTCGTCGCCCTCGTAGATGTAGCCGCAAATCTTGCAGACAAAGCCTTTCTTGCCTTCGGTCTGGGGCTTCGGCTTGACGTTCTGCTGATAGTAGTTGTAGGACATGGTCTCCCGGTCGCTGATGACGCGGGCTTCGGTCACGCTGCAGATGAACATGCCGTGGGTGCCCAGGTCCACATACTGCTCCACCTTCAGAGACATAAATGCGTTGATATACTGATCCAGAAATACGAGTCCATTTCCGGAACGGTTGATTTTCACGCCTGCAAATTTGTCCACGGTTCTTCCGGACTGGAAGCCAAACTGCTGGAAGATGGAGAATGGTGCGTCCACGGACAGACAGTTGACGTTCAGGACGCCGGTCTGCCGGATGACATGGTGTGAATAGTTGGCTTTGTTGATATTCACAGCCACGCGGAAGGGGTTGTCAGTCAACTGGGTCACGGTATTGACGATGAGGCCGTTGTCCTTCTTGCCGTCGTTGGAGGTGACCACATAGAGGCCGTAGCCGATGCGGAAGAGGGCGGACATATCGTTCTTATTGGCGAGGGAATTATCCTTGGCAATGTATTCCTTGCAGAGCTCGTCGGTCATGGCCTCGATCTGCTTGCGGTTTTCAGACTTGACCGCGGACCAGATATGGACGGAGTTCTTGAGCCAGTTGATTTTCTTGCATTTGCCCAGCATTTCCTTCATGATTTTGGCAGCCAGCGGCGCCCAGGTACCATTTTCGATGAGACCTACGGTACGGTTCTGGAAATTGTGCTCCACCAGGCGGGTAATATAATCGTGCATGAACGGATAGATGCTGGCGTTATAGGTGGTGGTGGCCAGGATCAGCTTGGAGTAGCGGAAAGCGTCGCTGAGGGCCCGGGACATGTCGTCTCTGGCCAGATCGTAGACCACGACCTTCGGGCAGCCCTTGCTGCGAAGCTCATCAGCGAGCAGAGAAACGGCTGCTTTCGTATGGCCGTATATGGAAGTGTAAGCGATGACGATGCCGTCTTCCTCCGGGGTGTAGGAGGACCAGGTGTCGTAGAGGCCGATGTAATGTCCCAGATTTTCATTCAGAACCGGGCCATGTAAGGGACAGATGGTCTGGATATCCAGAGTGGCTGCCACCTTCAGAAGGTTCTGCACCTGTACACCGTATTTGCCGACGATGCCGATGAAGTATCTTCTGGCCTCATCGTCCCAGGGCTCATCCACGTCCAGAGCGCCGAATTTGCCGAAGCCGTCGGCGGAGAAGAGAACTTTTTCGGTGCTGTCATAGGTCACCATAACCTCCGGCCAGTGTACCATGGGCGCAAACACGAAGGTCAGCTGATGATAGCCCAGGGAAAGGGTGCCGCCATTGCCCATCTCGATTTTCTGTCCCTCTAACTTCAGCTCGAAGAAGTTGTCGATCATGTTAAATGCTTTCGCGGTAGCCACCACGGTGGTGTCGGGATAGGCCTTCAGAAAATTGGCAATATTGGCTGCGTGGTCCGGCTCCATGTGCTGGACGATCAGATAATCCGGCTTCCGGTTCTCCAGTACCTGCTGGATATTGTCGAGCCACTGATGGGTGAAATTAGCGTCCACGGTGTCCATCACCGCGATTTTCTCGTCCAGAATCACGTAAGAATTATAGGACATGCCGTTTGGCACCTTGTACTGGCCTTCGAAAAGATCCACCTGGTGGTCGTTTACGCCTACATATTTGATGGTATCGGTCACTTTCATAGTTCGTTCCTCCTGTTTTCCGGTAGATGTGTTTCTGTTCTTTGCTTGTTAAAATAATAACAGAACCTGGAAAATAAATCTGTTGCAAAAGTCACATAAAGTGAATTTGGTAAGAAAAAATATGATATAATGTGTGAAGAAACATATCGGCAGGATTGACGAATGGAGACGGGACACTTTCGGATGCCATTCAAAATGGAACAAAGGTATCCAAAAGCCTGCATATAGAAGGAGAGGACAAGATGTCTCAGATCACACTATTTACAGATATTTTACCCGAAGAGCAGGAAAGAATGCGCGTCTGTTTCCAGGCCAGGGAGGTAAGCTTCCATAACCACGAAATCATATTTGCATATTCCAACACCATGAATAAAATTGGCTTGATTCTTTCCGGCCGGGCTGTCCTGTATTACTGCGATGAAGAGGGAAATCAGTATATGATTGATGAACTGAAAAAGGACGCGGTGTTCGGCGAGCCCTTTCTGCTTCCTGTAGATTCCCGGAATTATTACGTGCAGGCTGAGGAAGAGACGCGGGTCATGTTCATCGACTACGCCCATGTGATCAAGCGCTGTGAAAACGCCTGCTGGCACCACAGCCAGCTGGTCAGCAACCTGCTCCAGATGATTGCCCTGCAGTCCAGGCAGCAGGTGCAGCGGATCTACGTCCTCTCCAGAACCACTACCCGGAAGAAGCTTCTGGCCTATCTGGAAAGTCTCTCCGAGGAGCAGCAGAGTCCAAGCGTCCGGCTCCCTCTGTCCTACACGGATCTGGCCGGATACCTGAGCGTGGATCGGAGCGCCATGACCCGTGAACTGAAAAGTCTGGAGAAAGAGGGGGTGTTAAAAAAAGACGGGCGAAATATCTGCCTGAAAATCGGCAGGAGTGGTTGACGCATCAACCATAAATTGGTAAAATAATGCTGACAGGTGTCGAAGAGAGACAGTGCCTGTCAGCATTGCTTTTTGAGCAGTGCAGGTCTATTTTATATTCTTACGAAAGAGAAAGTTCAGATGCATCTCAGATCGAGATGGGATTCCGAAGAAGGGTAATGAAAATAACAAGAATGGAGGTGCGTAAAAATGAGTGAGTATGTATAAACAGAACTGTATTTGACAATCATAACAATATAAAATATAATATTGATATAATTGTCAAATTGAGGTGATTGAAATGGAAATCAATCCGATTATATTAGAAGCTATGAAAAACAACAATAATATGATAACTACATCGCAGGCCGTGAAACTGGGATTTTCACGCGCGCTTCTTTCATGGTATG